>CAMBQS010000027.1 GCA_945870015.1 Desulfocicer vacuolatum DSM 3385 | reverse complement strand
TTGGTTCCAGTAACACCCTCGGGTTGGCGCAAACAGCAAGGTCCGGCTTGGGGCAAGGTAGCTGTTCAGATTCAGATCCGAGTAGTCAGGCTGCGGGATTTTGGTCAGATCCATAATCCGGACCGGATTGCTGTGCAGTTCTCCGGTGTCTGGTTCCCGAAGCAGCAGGTTGGGAATCTCTCTGAGTGCAGTGAAACGCGCCCTGGAATCTGCCCTGGAATCCATGGCATCAAGCGCCTGGACGAGTTGAACCATGGTTTCCTCTCCTTCAAACAGGCAGGCGGCATCCACAAGGTCAAGCAATCGTTTTTGGACGGAAGGGGAGGCGTGGCGAAGGATTTGCTGGACACAGGTGCCTCCCAGGAGAAGAAAAGCCTTGGGAGTTACCTCTCGCAGCAGATGGAGCAGATAAAAAGTCTCCGGAATCTGGCTGATGAAGGTCAGAGAGATCCCGACCATTTGCCCTGGTTCAGGCCTGTTTTTGTCCAAAATAGTACGATAAAACGCATCCAGAGGGCTTTGCTTTTTCCGGAAATAGCTCTCCAGAAGATCCAGCCCCCAGGGTACAGCCGCATGGGCAGCCTGATTGAAGTGAAAGCTGTATGGATAATAAACAGCACTGAGACAGGCCAGTGCATCTTCGACCTGATCCCGGGATCTCCGGTAATGCGGTATCTTATAAAACCGTTTGGAATCCTGGAAAACATCAACTGCCGAACCTGACGCGGCCAGGCTGCGCAATGCAGCCGGCCGTGCCTCGGCAAGGGCCATGTAGGCCAGTTGCTCCATGCCGTTGAGCTGGTCATGATGGTTCAGCTCCTCAAAGACTTCGGTCAGTCGCCTGATGCTGCTCGTAACCTGTCCGGGATCAAGCAGAAAATGGGCTGCTTCAACATTCAGATCGGTCACAAACGCATCCAGCCCCCTGGATCGCAGATATCCTTTCAGATAAGGAAGCGAAAGATAGGGCTGGGTCGGGTCAGCAAAGGGCGGATATATGAGCCATGGCTTCATGACCTTTTATGTAGCATTTCCAACCGGAAATAAAAAGCAGTGTTACCCTGAATTATAAAAAGGCCTCCACTTTTTTATAGGCGTCGTCAATAAGCTTTTTATACTCTTCCCGGCCTTTCTTGCATGCGTCAAGCCAGTCCTGTACTGCTTTTTTCCCTTCTGCAGGCAGCCAGGAGGCTTGCTCAATGAACGATTTTCCCAAGGTCTCTGTCTGTTCCTGGGCCATGGCAAGGGCATTGAATGCATTGTTGAAAGATGATTTGTTGAAATTGAGCATCTGCTTTACAATCTGTTTCTGGTCCATCTTCTCCCTCCTTAGGTTTGATTTCTTTTTCCATGTAACCCCAGGAAATCAAATTTTCAGTTCATGAGATTTCCTGGGGTTCAATGTCATGTTTAATGGGTTGTGCCAAAAAATTCCTCAAGCTGGTTGAAACCTGCATCCACGGCGTCTTTATAGCTTTTGAGCCCCTTTTTGTAGTCTTCCGTCCACTTTCCGATTGCATTTCTGCCCTCTTCAGGGATGAGGTTGGCCTGTGCCAATAGCGCGCTGGAAGCCTTTTCCGCCTGATCCTGGAAAAGTACAACTGCCTGATATACATTATTAAAAGCATTTCTCTGAAAGTCAACTGCCTGTTTTAAAAGTTTCTGATTTTCCATTTTTATACCTCCTGTAAAGTCATTCATAAATGTTGTTGTTTAATTATTACTTATTTTGTTTTTTTGGGCCTGGCAGCTTCTTTTGGCTGAATCAGGGGAGAAAAAAGCTGCTCCAGGCTGATTCTGTTTTCTTCCACCACATCCTGGATAGCCAGACGGCCTCTGTCATACTCTTTTGTCCATTCCTCTATGATTCGCTGGCCCTCTTTGGCGATCTGATTACCCTGTTCGATAGATGCCTGGACAAATCTTATTGTCTGGTTCTGAAGAAGGGTAATGATGTTCCTTGCATTGTCTGCTGTGACACGATTGATATCGATAACCTGTTGAGCGAAAGCTATATTTTCCATGATGTACCTCCATATGTTTTGTGTTGTCATCTGTTCTTACCGGGAAGATAGGGATCAAAAAACAGGTGTCAAGGGAAAATATTGCAACGCACCATTTTTTTAAAGACGGTCAGATATTACCAGGTAATATTCCTTTCAATTTTTTACATTAAATACAATATTATATATAATTTAAAACCAAAGATTATTGACACAGTTCCAGATACGTACTATCTTTGTTGCATAGCGAAATATGTTACATTGATCTTTTTGTGTTGAAGGAGGATATCTATGAATAACTCAAATCAGGTTTCAAATTCCACAAACAAGGTAAACTATCTGGATTCCGCTTTCGGTTATTTACTGGATGCGGGGCAGCGGTCGGTTTTGTTTCTGGATACCTTAAATAAAAGGGGTAACAACTACTATCAGCACATTCAAAACAGGAAACCCCCTGTATTAACTTTTGATTATGAAGTCATTATCGATGGAAGCACCCTTTCCCCACCAGTCAATTTTTCCCTTGCGCGTATCTGCGACCGGCGGAATGGTGAAGAGAAGAAGGGAAAATCCGGGCGGGAAAAGCGTCATTCCAGTTCCGGGCATTCATCTGAAAAGGGGAAAAAACGTCCGATTATTATTGTTGACCCGCGCGCAGGTCATGGGCCGGGTATCGGAGGATCCAAAAGGGATTCTGAAATCGGAATGGCCCTGAACCAGGGGTATCCGGTTTATTTCATCGTATTTGATGCAGATCCGGCTCCGGGTCAGACCTTCACCCATGTTCATAACACTCAGATTGCCTATATAGAGGCAGTGATTGCCCGTCATCCGGATGCAGAACGTCCGGCCATTATCGGAAATTGCCAGGCAGGTTGGGCCGCAGCCATGATCGGTGCGGATCGTCCGGATATCATCGGGCCAATGATATTCAATGGATCACCGCTTTCCTATTGGGCGGGAGTGGATGGAAAGAACCCCATGAGATATCGCGGCGGATTGGTGGGAGGCGTCTGGGCTGCATCCTTGTGGAGTGATCTGGGAAACGGCATTTTTGATGGGGCACATCTGGTATCCGGGTTTGAAAATCTGAATCCGGCAAACACCTTATGGGGCAAATCATATCACATGTATTCCCATGTGGACTCGGAAAGAGAGCGGTATCTTGATTTTGAGCGCTGGTGGAACGGTTTTTTCATGATGACCCGGGAAGAGATCCACTATATTATTGATAACCTTTTTGTCGGCAACAAGCTGGAAGAAGGAAAGCTTGAGCTGGATGGCCGGAAAATCGATCTTAAAAATCTTCAGGCACCGGTGCTGGTTTTTGCCTCCAGTGGAGACAATATCACCCCGCCTCAGCAGGCGCTGAACTGGATCGCAAAAGTCTGGGGTTCTGAGGAAGAGATTAAACGCCGGCAGCAGGTTATCGTATATCTGATTCATGATACAATCGGTCACCTTGGCATATTTGTTTCCGGCAAGGTCTCCAAAAAGGAGCATAAGGAGATCATTGCCAGTATTGATCTCATTGAATACCTTTCGCCGGGGTTATATGAAATGGTGATTGATGATCAGGAAACCCAGGGTTTTCACGCTGTCCGTTTTGAGGAAAGAGGGATAAAGGATATCCTTGCGCTGGATGATGGCGTTGAAGATGAAGTGGATTTCCGTTCGGTTGCCGCCCTGTCCGAGTTCAATGACTACTTTTACCGGACAATCGCCAGCCCCTTTGTCCGGATGTTCGTTCATGAGGGGAATGCAGAACTGATTCGGCAGCTTCATCCGTTGAGGATGGCCTGTACTGCTTTTTCCGATATCAATCCGATGATGATGCCGCTCAAGTTCGTGACGCCGCTGGTAGAGGAAAACCGGAAGCCGGTTTCCCCGGACAATCCTTTTGTCGAGATGGAAAAGAACGCGGCAAAATGGATTACGGATTCATTGAATCTTTATCGGGATATGCGTGATCAGACCCAGGAGTTCTGGTTTAAGACAATGTATGGAAATCCATGGATTCAGTCTTTTTTCAAGGCTGTTCCGGAAAACCAGGAGGCGGATGCTGTCTGTGATCCGCAATGGCTGGAAGCCGTGGATAAGGGCGGATTTGCAGAAGGGGTTGTCCGGATCATGCTGAAAATGGCCCATGCGGAAGAAAGTCTCCAGCGACGGGTCTTGAAGGCATATAATGATGTGATTGCAACCGATGACCGGCTCAAAATTTTAAAGGAACCGGAATTTAAAAAAATGATCCGGCAGCAATCCTGCATTCTGGTCGCCGATGAAGAAAAGGCGCTGAAAGCTCTCTCCACCCTGATTCCGGATCCAAAAGACCGTGCAATTGCATTGAGAATTGCAGAGCATATTGCGATTGCGGATCAGGGTCTTACGGAACAGGAGAAAAATGTAATGAAAACCATCAGGCAGGCACTGGAGTTCACAGACTGATTTTATCAAAAGATACAAAATGGCCGGAGGAGAAATCGAAAACTTCTCCTCCGGTTGTTCATCATTGAAAAAAAATAAATGTAATCTACTATCAGCTCAATTCAAAAATTATTCTATAAAAAGTTTTTTAGGTATTGACCTGTATACATATCCTAAACGTTATTGTTTCCTGATGCGTAACGCTCAATTATTTTTTGGACTTGTGGTACGGCTATTCCCTTCAATTCTCCCCAAATTTTAAATATGGTTGGGTTTAACGTATGGATTGCCTCAAGTCCTTTTACTGTGAGGTGATATTCACCGCTACCCAAGAAATCTATGTATCCTTTGTCCCTCAGGTTCTGGATGGTCCTCTGTAAGGTGTTTTCAAGGCTACCAGGATCTTTTTTGTGCCCCATAAACATTAATAGCTTTCTTGCATTTTGCAGAATAAAAGGAGTTGATTTATTGGTAACGTATATGTTACTTTAAGACATAAAAAATTATGAAATACGAAATCAGAGAATATATCAATGAGGTCGACAAAAATCTTTTTCGTAATTGGTTTTTCAACCTTGATGCGAGAGCTGCTGCAAAAATTACAACGGCCATTGCTCGATTGGAAAATGGTAACACCTCAAATGTCAAGAGTGTCGGAGGGGGTGTTCATGAATATAAAATTAATTTTGGCCCAGGGTATCGGATCTGTTTTGCTTTTGATGGCAATACCATCATTATCCTATTGGCAGGCGGGACCAAAAAGCATCAATCCAAAGATATCGAAACAGCCAAAACCAGATGGGCGGATTATAAAGCCGGAAAGTAGGTGAATATGGCACTGACACGCGAATTTAAAGAGACTGTTCAAGTAAGGGTCAAACAAGATCCTGCATATCGAAAAGAGCTTATCATCGAAGCAACCAATGCTTTTTTAGAAGGCGATATAGACACAGGTAAGACACTGCTTCGGAATTATTTGAATGCAACTGAGTCTGTGCGTTCAATTGCTCGCGAACTTGACCTGGAGGAAAAGAGCATACGCCGCATGATCGGTCCGAATGGAAATCCGACCCTGAAAAATTTTGTCAATCTTATTCGGGAATGCCAAAAACGTGAGAATCTGCACTTGAAAGTAGCATAGTGACTATCCTTAAATCGTTTTTCTATCCGTTAATTTGAACAATATGAGTGTAAAATAATCGAACAATCAATTGACATAAAATCTTACATATGCTATTTTTCAATTGTCTGTAAAACAGAGGATGTTGTCTGATGGATGCTTTTCATAAAAAGATCGGTAAAAAAATTAAAACGATTCGTGAAAAAACCGGCTTGTCACAAGAGGCACTCGCACATTCTTTGGGCATCAATCGCGTAGCGGTATCCCAAATCGAAAATGGAGTGCGCCAGATAAGTGCTAAGGAAATAGCGACGCTATCCCAAACGTTTAATATACAGGCAGATGTTTTGCTCGATTTGAAAAAAGATATCGAAGTAATTCTGGAACAGGGCTTATCAACATCAAAGCCTCGGCAAAGAGAAGCTATGCGTATCAGCGTTCCTCAGAAAAATGTGGAGAAGTTTAAAGAGGCGCTTTTGTATATTTTAAAACAGATCGGCTCAAAGCCGAATATCGGGCAGACGGTTTTGTATAAGCTGCTTTATTTCATCGATTTTAATTTTTATGAAAAATATGAAGAACAGCTTATCGGTGCCACATATCAGAAAAATCACTTTGGACCAACACCAATAGAATTTGCCAAGATTGTTGATGAAATGGAAGAATGTGATCTTGTGACGGTAAAGAGCAAATATTTTCAAAAGACACAAACAAAATATTTGCCGCTCAGGGAGCCGGATTTGAGCAAGTTCAAAGGGCATGAAATTGATATGATTAATGAAGTTATTAAAGAATTATCGGATATGAATGCAACGCAGATCAGTGAGTATTCACATAAAGATGTGCCATGGCTTACCACAGATGATGGTGACATCATTGATTATGAATCTGTGTTTTATCGCGAAGCACCCTATTCTGTGAGGTCTTACAGTGAAGAAGATATTCAATGATGTAAGACGCCTTCCGGAATTTGAAAAAGATCTCAAAAAGCTTTCGAAAAAATTCAAATCGCTTGACGAAGATCTTGGAAATTTTTTAAAAACAGCATTGAAACTCAGACACAAACTCAATATTGATAATCATTCCATTGTTCAAATTGCAAATCTGGGTATTGAATATCCTAAAATCTACAAAGCACGAAAATTTGCCTGCAAAGCATTAAAGGGTAAAGGAGCGATGAGTGGTATTCGCGTTATTTATGCATATTATGAAAAAGAAGATATCGTTGAGCTGATAGAGTTATATTATAAAGCGGATCAGGCGAATGAAGACAGGGAAAGAATTGTAAATCATTACAAATTATTAACCCGTTAAGTAAATACTATAATTCCGTCATGCCGACTTGATCCGGCATCCAGTATCTGATCAATTTTGGCAGGGGTCCATTTTGGCCGACAACAAGCCGGCCTCGGGATGCCACGCCAGATGAATGTATTCGCCGATGAGGCGCAGGAACATCTTGAGCCTTCATGAGCAGGCCCTCCACAGTCTCGTTCCATGTTGAGCACTTTGGGGCTGATCGTCTGTTTGCGGGCAAATGCCGGCAATTGTATAGTGATTTCGAGGATCGCTTGGCGGCTTTATAAATTTTATGGAGATCAGTCGGTATTCATATGGGAAAAATCCGATTTATTGCGGTTTGAGTGAATCCTGAACTTTCTAAAGAATCAATCTTTGAGCCAGATTTTGATCATCGTCGGTCGTGTGATTCATCATTCTGATTTTTCATAAAAATTTGAATAATAAGAGAATGCAGCAACTGTCATTGATTTGCCTGGAAAAAGGTCATATTTAGCCAGTGGTCATATGCGGCCATTTTAAAAATAAAAATTACCACAGAGAGCAAAGGAATCAATAAAACAATGTGGAAACAAATAATGATGATATTTTTCATTATTTCTCTGCGTTCTCTGTGGTAAAAAATATTTTTCCAGCAGCCAGACCCAGGGATCAAGGCCGATTAAAACTTAAAGCCGATGCCTACAAGATAGACAAACCGTCCGTCATTAAAATTGTCGTCCGCGTCATTCGCATTTTCGAAGAGAAACTGGTATTCTATGCCTGCGTTGATGAACGTGGTATCATTGACAAAAAATTTCGCGCCGAGTTCCGGCCCTGCGATAAATTGTTCCTCGACCGAATCGCCGTATAGATAGCCGATATTGACACCAAGGTAGGGATACCAACTCCGCATATCGAAATTATAATCAAAAGATATACGGGTTGAAGCATTCCAGTTATCGTCGCCGGGGACATCGGCAAATGAAATCCCTTGCCGCAAAAGCGCTTCAACATTTGGGGTCATAAAATATCCCAGACCGGCTTCAATATTGAACACGGTGCCGTCAAAACTTTCGTCGTTGGAGCCGCTGCCACCCAGTGTCAATTCATAATTCCCTTTCTCGTATGCAATGGCGTTCGAAACTGCAAACAACATTGATATCGCGATCAAAATAAGGGTCAACTTTTTCATTTTCCATCCTCCTTAAAATTAAAGAATTAGTATTCCACAAATAATGGGAGCCAATTTCAAAATGATTGAAAAGCGTCACACCGGCGAGAGCCGATGTCCAGAAAAGAACGGAAAATACTGGATAGCGCTACGCTTTGCTGCGTGTCCGGCTTTCGCCGGAACGACACAACAGACTTTTGAAATTGGCTCAATGAGTTAAAAAAATGCGATTACGTTTACTATTCCTCCTGTTTCATGTTGGTTTGTGTGATTCTTGTTTAAACAAAGATGCATCAATACCCAACAGGCATATTCAATTGTTGTGCCAGGATTTTCGTTTTGTGGTCACACCACAGATCATAATGATTTTTAAAAATAATCAGTTTATAGCACACCTTCAGGGAAGAGATGAAAAAGCGATCAAAAAAGGTCATATTTGACCGGTGGCCTCATATGACCTTTTTCACGCCTTTCCGGTGGCATGAGGGAGAAAGGATAATAAGTGATAACAGTTTGAACTAAAACTGAAATTTATTATGATTTTTGAATATTAAGCTTACGCATACGCGCGCGCAAAGTACTTCGTTTGAGTCCGAGGATTTCAGCCGCACTGTTTTCCCCGCTGATTTTCCACCCGGTCTGCTCAAGCACCCGAACAATTCGCTTTCAATCAGGTTTGGGGGAGTGCGGGGAAATTAATTTTTACCAGAACCCGATTCTTACGCGAACTCGAATTTTGAAATTATTTAAAAAAATAACAGGAAAGGGCGAAACTATAAATTCAGTTTGTCTTCATAGCAAGGCATTCGGCAGATAGCACACGCCGCTTTCCGGACGATCCAGCCGTTTGGTGACATAGCATCCGGGTGCATCCTCCAGTTCCTTGAATTTTTTGCCGGTCAGTTTCCGGGCAGCAACCTTTTTGCCCGCATATGCCTTGTTCCATTTGATCCAGTCCAGCCACCAGGAGGTTTCATGAAATTGGGCATGATTGAGCCATTCTTCCGCTGATTCCGGCAGATCCTCGTTGGTCCAGTGACCGTATTTGATCTTGAACGGAGGATTGACGATTCCGGCAACATGACCGGAAGCTCCGAGCACAAACCGGACAGGGCCGCTGTGCAGTTTTGTTCCTTTATAGGTGGACTGCCAGATCGCAATATGGTCTTCCCGCGTGGAAATGAAGTACACGGGATTGGTGATTCGGGAGAGATCAATAGAGATATTGTTCAATGAAATTCCGTCTGGTTCCCGCAATCGATTGTGAAGATACATGTTGCGAAGATAGAAGCTGTGCATCCTGGCCGGCAGGTTGGTGGAGTCGGAATTCCAGAACAGCACATCAAACGGCACCGGGCTGGTTCCTTTCAGATAGTTATTGACTACATAAGACCATACCAGATCGTTTGCCCTCAGCATGTTGAAACTGTTGGACATGGCACAACCATCCAGATAGCCATGCTCAACCATCTGCTTTTCTAATGCCTGGATCTGTTCCTCATCAATAAATACCCCCATATCGCCGGGATTGGAAAAATCCAGCAAAGAGGCCATATAGGTGTTGCTTGCAATCCGGTCTCCTTCCCCTTTTGCATGCAGGTAGGCTGCCGTGCATGCCAGAAGGGTTCCTCCCATACAGTAACCGATTGCATTCACCTTTTTTTGACGGGTCACCCGTTCGATTGCATCAAGAGCCGCAATCGGGCCTTCCAGCATATAGTCCTGGAAGTCTTTTTTCAGGAGGGTTTCATCCGGGTTTGCCCAGGAGATTATGAAAACCGTATATCCCTGATCCACCATATATTTGACCATGGAATTTTTTTCCGTAAGGTCCAGAATATAATATTTGTTGATCCATGGCGGAATGATCATTACCGGATTTTTAAACACGGTTTCGGTGGTCGGCGCATATTGTATCAACTGCATCAGATCATTTTGAAAGAGGATTTTTCCCGGTGTCAGGGCCAGGTTCATGCCGACCTCAAAGGCATCCAGATCCGTCATTTTGATCTGAAGCTGGCATGGCCCGCGGTCAAGGTCATCCAGAAGATTATTCAGTCCTTTGAGAAGGTTTTCCCCCCGGCTTTCAACGGTTAATTTCAAAAGCTCCGGGTTGGTCATGAGAAAGTTTGAGGGAGATATGGCATCCAGATACTGGTTGGTATAAAATTCAACCCGTTGTCTGGTCTTGTCGTCCAGATCATGGATATTCTGGATGGTGTTCCGGATGGATCGGGCAGTCAGCAGATAGCTCTGTTTGATGAAGCTGAACATGGGGTTGGAGTCCCATGCCTCATCCCGGAACCGTTTGTCCGGCTTGCTGTCCGGCGTTTCCGTTTGCGCAGGCTGTCCCAGCAGTTGTGACGCGCTTTTCTGGATCAACCCCCAGTACTCTTGCCAATAGTTCATCTGTGAATTAAACAGTTGCGTTGGATTGGACATCAGCTTTGCGGTCAGCTCCTGAAAACTTTTTCCAACAACCTGGGCTTCGGTCTGATCGATCTCTTTGGACCGGTTTTTTTTCTCAACAAACTTTTCCACCAGTTTCCGGCTCTTCTCATTCACCTCAGCCATGATTCCGGATAGTCTCGTCAGGTCAAATGGATTGGTAAAAGGGCTGTCTGGATCAGTCATGGGCATCTCTCCTTTCCGGATTGGAGTGGGTTGGATCTACAAAAGATTGTTTTTCATTTGCTTTTACTATAAGGCTTAAATAGAATCAAATCAACTTTCGAATGATCAATTAGCGTATTTTTTGATTGGATAAAATTAAGATCAAAAAAAAGGAGGAAGGGAATGAATGGTATTCGCGTTGCAAAGTTGAATGTGTTTATAGGAACAGCTATGGTATTTCTGATAACCGGGTGTACGTCTTTTAAAGAAAACATGATGGTCAATACCGCAAAGCTCATGGGAAAGCATGGAAAGAGCGTGGTCAACCGCTATCCGGATCCGGAGCAGATGAAGGCGGCCATGCCGGCCATGATCCTTCAATCCGACATGTTTCTGGAAATGGCTCCGAATGATCCGGAACTCTTGCTGCCTGCCTCGGAGTTGAACAGTGGATATGCAATGTTTTTGCAGGAATCGGACAAAAAACGGTCTGCCAGGTATTATCTGAAGGCCAAGAATTATGCCCTGGGCATTTTGAAACATAATGATGCCTTTAACCAAGCCCTGGGAAAATCAGATGAAGAATATGCAAAGGCTTTACAGTCTTTTCAGAAAGAGGATGTGCCGGCCTTGTTTGCCCTGCTGAGCTCCACTTTCGGCTGGATCGGTACAGCCTCATCGGACAATCCTGCTGCGCTGCTGGATCTGCCAAAAGCGGAGGCGCTTATCGAGAGAATTCTGGTTCTGGATGAAACCTATAAGTATGGCGGGGTTCATGCCGTGTGCGGTACCTATAATGCTGCTAGACCGGTGATGTTTGGCGGTAACCCGGAAAAGGCAAAGCAACATTTTAATGAAGCCTTCAGGATTTCGGAACGAAAATATTTAATGTGGCTTGTTTTTTATGCAAAATATTATGCATTCATGATTCAGGACCGGGATCTTTTTGTGAAAACACTGGAAGAGGTTCTTGCCGCACCGGACAACCTTCTTCCGGAGCAGAATCTCGCAAACGAGATTGCCAAGGCAAAAGCAGAGGAACTCCTTGCCCAGGTGGATGATCAGTTTTAGAATTACAGGTATGAAGTGCAGAGAAAAGGGGGAATTCTTCATTTGCGTAACATGAAGAAATGCCCCCTTTTTTTCGCTGAAAAGCCCGGAATCGTATGGGTGTTATGCCAACAAATGGGCTGCGTTTTTTGTCTGATTGAGAATTCAATTGACAATTTGTAAAAAATTGTTTGAGGCTGTTTATGTTGGATGGCTTTTTAGCGGCATACTGAAAAAGGAGAACCAGATTGAATAATCCGGGATTAACAACAAAGAAATTGAAAATATTTTCTATCGTGTGCATGTTTCTGTTTATATATATGGAGACAGTCTGCCTATGGCCTGCCTGTGCATCTGAAACAGATGAAAAACATTCTGTACCCCCAACCCGGGTTCAAACTACACTGACAGCCGATCTGGTCGCGCAGGTCAACCCGGACGGGTTGTTGCTGATGACCGGTGGTTACAGGAGATGGGTGCAGGAAACCGAAGAGGACGGCATGCAGACACGATATGTTCAGGCAGGTCTGGGTCTGGGTGTTTCCCCTGCGTATGTCAAGGGATCGGTGCATGGGGAATGGCAGCCTGCGATCTTTGCCAACCTGCGGGTGGAATATGACATCTACGGTTTTTTCGGATCAAACACAGGTCTCCTCTCGTTCTCGGATGAAGATGCCGGATTTGGAAAACAGGAGCTTGAAGATCGTGAAGGTACGGAGGAGGAGGCCACAGGACATCGTCTGCTTTTCCAGCCCACCCTGTACGCCAAGGCCGGATCGATGCTGATCATAAACCAGACAGACCTGTCCTATTTCCGCTTTAATGGAGATGGCCCCTATTTTCTGGAACTGGAATATGACACGCTTGTAAAAGACGGCGATTTTGTGATTGCAAACCGTACACAATTCCTGGCTCCTTCATGGAAAGGGGCCGGTAAGGCAGTTCTGTATCTTGGGCCGTATTATGAGATTACCTTTGCCCGCAATACAGATATCACGCGGCAACGTGCAGGGGGGCAATTGTACTGGTTGCCCATGGACACTCTCTGGGGCATGAACAAACCGCGAATCTATTCGCAGGCAGGTGTGAATATCCAGGATCGCAATCGGGACAATGAGTTCTACATGGCCTTTGGTTTTGGCATGGATTTCGATCTGTAAAGAGTGTTGTTCCCATCATCCCTTGCCAAAGGGGCAGTGCGGATAGACACACGGTTTGCAATCCAGGCACAATCCGCCGTGACCGAGAAATGCCAGCTCTTTTTTGCCGATATGTTCTCCGGACAGGATTCGCGGAAGAACCAGATCCAGAACCGTAATCCGGTGATGCAGACCGCAGGCCGGGATTCCGACAATCGGGATGTTGTTACGGTAAGCGACCATGAACATGGAGCCCGGAAGCACGGCCGCTCCATAGTGAATCTCATCCGCTCCGCTCTGGTATATGGCTTTCCGTGTGACATCATCCGGATCAACGCTCATTCCGCCGCTGACCAGGATCAGATTACAGCCTTCAGACAGGTTCTGTTCAATGGCCTGCTGAATCTGGATGATATCATCCGGGACAAAAGTGACCTTATGAACCTGAGAGCCCAGATCCTCGATTTTTCGGGTTAATACCGGTGCAAACCGGTCGTCGATCAAACCGTGAAAAACCTCATTACCGGTAATAACGATTCCGGTAAGGGCGGTTTTCAGAGGAAGAACTGAAACCACTCCCTTGTTCTGGGAAGCAATGGCGGCTGCCCGCTCGATGGGCGCCCGTTTCATCACCAGGGGAATCGCACGGGTCGCAGCCACCAGGTCTCCTTTTTTGACAAGAGAATAACTGCTTCGGGTTGCACACATCACTTCATCCACAAGATTGAAGGCAGCCAGCGCGGCCTTATCCACAACAAGGATGCCGTCTGTTGCCGCATGCAATCCGATTTTTCCTTCCCTGGGTTCATCCTTCCATGTAATCCCTTCGCCAGCCAGACCTCTGGCAAGAATGGATGCAGCCTGGTTTTCATGTATCTCATTTTCATCCAGGTCGATCAGGTAGAGATTGTTTTTTCCTAATCTCTGCAAATGGCAGATATCTTCATTACAAACCGTATATCCTTTTTGGAATGCCGGCCCTTTGAATTCTCCGGGACGGATTTCCGTAATATCATGGGCCAGTTTGGTTCCAACTGCATCGAGAACGCTTATTTTTTTAATCACTGGATTTTCCTTCTATACGGGTTGTTTCAGGAGTGCATTTCCTGAACCGGATCTGGCCCTGGGTTCACAGGCGACCAGTTCATGTCCGGCCAGGTGATCTCCCGGGCATCTGAAAAATAGGATTGCTCTGTACAGGGTTTACAAAGGATTTTATTGTTCCGGATAATCTCTCTTCCATCCCGTATTACCTGACCGCAGCGGCTGCAGACCGCTTTCCATCGCGTGGGGCCGGGCAGGTCAAGTTCATTCAGTTTTACCTGGACTTCCTGTACCCGGAAAAGAACGCTGTCAGGCATGCGCTGATAGGCTGTCAGTTGCTGCCTGGATTTTCCGTGAATTTCCGGAGCATATTCAGATACCAGTTCACGGGATTCTTCGGTGGATAGCACCCGGAAGGATTTTTGAGACATGAGGTTGATAAATGTGGCAGCCATAATTCCATAATCCATGAATTTCAGGCTCCGGCGTCCCAGTTTTACACCGGTGACATGGGCCACTGCATCGGCTGTGCACCGATCCATTTCGACATACACCAGAAGTTTTTTGATCTGATCCAGCCGGGTTGGATCAGTAAGGCCGATCAGCCGGCAACCCAGCATGGCCATACGGACACCCACCACCTGTCCCGGACAGAGATGGCCGTGGGCAATGGAAGATTCCTGTAATAGCGTGTGAAAATTTTTCATTGTAAACCTGTCTTTAATCGTTACGCTAAATTTAGCATAATGGTCTGGTATTGCAAGAGGCAAAATAGAGGATACATCAATTTTCCGGATAAAATGGATTCTTGCACAAGAAGCCGGATTCATGCCATAATCCGTGAAGCAGGTACCTGGTTTAATTCACACTGTTTTTTGGAGGAATCTGCATCAAGAGCCTCACGGCTTGAAAAGACATTTGAAATTATGGATATTTGATCCAGGAGGAGAGGGGATGGAGGAGAAGCATTTTGGGCCGATATGGTTCATACCCGGTGAAAATAAGGGTAAATACCCATATTGCAACAGCATCTATATCGCAGGCCCCGGCATCCTGATCGATCCGGCTTCCAACCGGGAAAGACTGCTCCGGCTGCGGAAAGAGAACGGCGTCCGGGAAATCTGGCTCAGTCACTGGCACGAAGATCATTTCATGCATCTGGATCTGTTCGATGATCTGCCGCTGGCTGTATCAGCAGCGGATTCTCCGCCGCTTTCCAGTCTTGAAAATCTGGTGAACGCCTATGGCCTGGATCATAAACACAGGGACTACTGGGAACCGGCATTCCGTGACCTGTTTCATTTCAAACCCCGGATTCCTTCCCGGACACTTCAGGATGGTGAAAGCCTTTCTCTGGGCTATGTGGAAGTGAAAATCATCGCAACGCCCGGTCACACTCCAGGGCATCTTGCTTTTCTTTTTAAGGGGGAGACGGATATTCTGTTTTTGGGTGATTATGACCTGACTCCATTCGGGCCGTGGTATGGCGATGTTCACTCAAGCATAAGTGATACCATAGATTCTGTCAGGCGGCTCTCGCAGATACCGGCAAAAGTATGGCTATGCAGCCATGAAGAAGGGGTTTTCGAAAATCAGCCCGGCGAGCTGTGGGATCAATATCTTGGAGTGATCCAGACACGGGAGGAGAGATTACTGCAATTCCTGAAAGAGCCAAGAAGCATGACAGATATTGTCGATGCCTGCTTGATCTACAGAAAGAAAAGAGAGCCCAAAGCCTTTTTTGAATTCGGCGAACGCGCCCTGATGGGGAAACATCTGGAAAAACTGTTGTGTGAGAATCGGATCATAGAGAAAAACGGCCGGTTTTGTCAGTTTTAGCCGTTTTAACTCATTGAATAAATGCCATTATACTGTTGCATTTATGGATGCTGTCTGTTTAATATGACTTATGATTTGATTCAAGTAATGGAAAAATATTTGTTTTAAGAATAATCAAAGGTTCGCCACAAATCTTGTGGAGAATTCACTATAAACCAAACTGATTATCACAAGGAGATACGAATGATCAAAATCGGTATCATTGGCGGATCAGGACTGGATGATCCAAATATTCTGGAGCAGCAGAAGCAGTTGGAGGTGAGTACTCCTTTCGGGAAACCGTCTTCCCCGCTGTCTGTGGGGAGAATTAACGGAGTGGCGGTTGTGATGCTGGCCAGGCACGGGAAAAAACATCAGCTCAGCCCGACCCAGGTGAATTATCGGGCTAATGTTCAGGCTTTAAAAAATCAGGGAGTGACGCACATCCTCGCTACCACCGCTTGTGGCAGCCTGAGAGAGGAGATCGGCCGCGGTGATTTTGTGATTCTGGATCAGTTCATCGATTTTACCAGACACCGGAAAACCACCTTTTTTGAGTCCTTTGAATACGGCGCCAAGCATACCGGTATGGCAGATCCATTTGACAGGAATCTGCGGAATCTTCTGTATGAAACAGCCGGAGAACTGGGATTGCGGGCGCACAATGGCGGAACTGTGATTACTATCGAAGGCCCCAGATTTTCAACCCGCGCAGAATCCAGAATGTTCCGTGTCTGGGGAGCGGATGTGGTCAATATGTCGGTGGCACCGGAAGCGGCACTGGCCAACGAGGCCGGTGTCCCGTATGCAGCGGTTGCCATGTCCACAGACTATGACTGCTGGAAAGAGGATGAAGCGCCAGTATCCTGGGATGAAATCCTGGAGGTTTTTCACAAGAATGCGGACAGTGTAAAAAATCTGCTCGTCCGCGTGATTCCAAAAATAGGAGAAGCAAAATGAAGATAAGGGAAAAGATCCGAACCGTTCCAAACTGGCCGATTAAAGGGGTGATGTTCCGGGATATCACAACACTCATTCAGGACCCGGAGGGATTGAAAGAGGTTTGTGATGCTTTTTATAACCGGTACAAGGATATGGCCATTGACAAGATTGTGGGGATTGACGCACGGGGATTTATCTTTGGAGCTGTCCTGGCCTATAAAATGGGAATCGGTTTTGTTCCGGTGAGAAAAAAGGGAAAGCTTCCTTATAAGACCATTGAAGCGGCCTATACCCTGGAGTATGGGGAAAGTGTCGTTGAGATGCATGAAGACGCGATATCTCCGGGTGAAAAGATTCTGATCATGGACGATCTGATTGCAACCGGCGGCACCATCTCTGCTGCCATTGAGCTGGTGGAGAAGCTGGGAGGAGAAATCGTGGAACTGGCCTTTGTGATCGATCTTCCGGATTTAAAAGGCCGGGAGAAAATCGGGAACCATAAGATGTTTGCGCTGACCGAGTTTGAAGGGGAGTAGTCCGGGGAGGCACACGATGGCGATTCAGAGAGGATCTACATTTCAGGACAGCGGTCATCCCATGCTCTCCGATTTTCCGCCGGCAAAAATCCGGAAGGGAAAAATCGTTACGGCCCAGGAAGCGGTTCAGGTGATCCGGGACGGCGATACCATTGCAACCGGAGGATTTGTGGGGATCGGATTTGCCGAGGAGATCGCCATTGCACTGGAATCGTTTTTTCTGCAAAACAACAAACCGAAAAATCTGACACTGCTTTATGCAGCCGGTCAGGGAGACGGTGCAGAGCGCGGCCTGAACCATCTGGGGCATGAAGGGCTTGTCCGGCGGGTGATCGGCGGTCATTGGGGTTTGGTGCCGAAACTCCAGAAGCTGGCTATTGAAAACAGGATCGAAGCCTATAACTTCCCCCAGGGAGTCATTTCCCATATGTACCGGGACATCGCTGCTCATAAACCCAGAACTATCACGACGGTAGGGCTGGGCACGTTTGTGGATCCAAGGCTGGACGGCGGGAAAATCAACTCAAAGACAACCGAAGATCTGGTTGAATTGATGAAATTTGATGGAAAGGAGTATCTTGCCTATAAAACCCTGCCGATCCATGTTGCCATTCTGCGGGGCACCACGGCGGATCCGGATGGCAATATCACCATGGAAAAAGAGGCGCTGACGCTGGAGTCGCTGGCCATTGCAACGGCTGCCAGAAACTCCAACGGGTTTGTCATTGTGCAGGTAGAGCGGATTGCCGAACGGGGCACCTTGAACGCAAGGCAGGTGAAAATCCCGGGAATTCTGGTGGATTGCGTTGTTGTGTCTCAGCCGAAGAATCATCATCAGACTTTTGCAGAGGCGTATAATCCTGCTTTCAGTTGTGAAATCAAGGTTCCCATGCAATCCTTTCCCATCATGGAGATGAGTGCACGGAAGATTATTGCACGTAGGGCGGCGTTTGAGCTGGTTCCGAACAGTGTCGTTAACCTGGGAATTGGAATGCCCGAAGGCATATCCAATATTGCCAACGAGGAAAAGATACTGGAACTGATCACCCTGACCGCAGAACCGGGTGTGATCGGAGGCCTGCCTGCAGGCGGGTTAAATTTTGGCGCGGCCGTCAATA
>CAMBQS010000026.1 GCA_945870015.1 Desulfocicer vacuolatum DSM 3385 | reverse complement strand
AGGAGTTCGGCGATTCCACTCATCCCGATTCCCCCGATTCCGACAAAATAAATATGATACTTTTTTCGATACATTTTCCTGCCATTCAAAAGGTGATGTTTCTGTTACGCACCTTTTATCAGATTATAAATATCCTTTATAATTTCTTCAGCCGCATCCGGATGGCCAAACTTTTTCGAATTTTTTTTCATCTCCCCCATGCGACCCGGATCAGATGCCAGGGCATGAATTCTTTCCGCAAGCTTTTTTCCCGAAAGAGTTTCTTCCTCAATCATTTCCGCAGCGCCCTCATCTACGAGGGCCTTAGCGTTCAGCACTTGATGGTTATCCGCAGCAAATGGATATGGAATAAAAATCACACTCTTTCCAATCGATGTTACTTCGGCAACCGTTGTAGCCCCTGCCCTGCAAATCAGCAAATCCGCCTGACGATACAAATCCGCCATATCATGAAAAAATGACTGCACCACTCCAGGAATCGAACATCTCTCATACGCATCTTTAACAATCGCTTCATCTGCAACTCCGGTCTGATGGATAAAACGATAATTATCTTTTGAAGTCAGATATGGCAGCGCCTCGATAACAGCCATGTTGATGCTATGTGCTCCCTGGCTTCCACCCAGAATGACAATTGTCATTCTCTTTTTACCGGTTTGATTCAATTGTTTTTCATGTTCACCCGATACCCCTGCTGACTCCAGAAGTTCCTTGCGTACAGGGTTTCCAACGATTCTCATTTTTTCAGGATGCAAAATCAGTTTGGTTCCATGAAAAGAAACATATATCCGATCGGCAATACGGGATAACAGACGATTCGTGATTCCAGGCCGGATATTCTGCTCATGAATCACAATCCTGATTCCCATTACCCATGCTGCAAGTGCAACCGGTCCTGAAGAGTAGCCTCCCATTCCAATGACGATAGCGGGCTGAAACTCTTTCAAAATTGCAATGGAGGCCATGAAAGCTTTTGGTATCTTGCGCAAGGATTTCAGTTTTGCCATTACTCCCCGGCCTTTGATTCCTTCCACATCAATGGCTTTTAGAGAAAATCCTTTTTTGGATAAAATCGCTTTTTCAAAGGCATTCCCGGTGCTCACAAAAAGTATTCCGGTGTTTTTATCTTTTTCAATCAAGGCTTCTGCAATGGCAATTCCAGGGAAAAGATGTCCGCCGGTTCCTCCTCCTGTAATCAGAACCAATGGCGGAAATATTTCTTCTTTTAATCCGTAACTCATCTGGTCTGAGATGCTCCAATATTCATTAGAATTCCAATACAGGCCATGTTCACCAGCAACGACGTTCCTCCATAACTCAGGAAAGGAAGTGCCAATCCTTTGGGAGGCAAAAGGCCCATTGCAACACCCATATTAATACATACCTGAAGCCCCAAAGCGGCTGTCAGCCCGATGGAAACGAATGCCCCGAACAGATCCTTGCTGTTCTTTGAAATACTGATTCCCCGCCACATGATAACAGAGTATAGCCCCAAAGTGGCAAGCACGCCCAGAAGTCCTAGCTCTTCACCAATGACAGCGAAAATAAAATCTGTGTGCGGCTCCGGAAGATAAAAAAGCTTCTGGTAACCTTGACCGATGCCGGACCCGAAAATTCCACCGGATCCAAAAGCCATCAGGGAATGTACTACCTGATAACCTGAATCAGATGAGTGCTTCCAGGGATCCATAAAACTTAAAATTCTTTTCATCCTGTAATCCGCTGTCTGCATAAAATAAATGGCCGGTGGAAGTACAACAACCAATCCGGAAAGCAGGTGCGTTATTTTTACACCTCCCGCAAACAGCATAATCCAGGTCACGGCACAAAGAATCATAACCGAGCCGAAATCAGGCTGAATTATGATCAATCCGGTGAACATAGCCAGAACAGCGACATGTGGAATAAATCCAATCGACAGTACTTCTATTTTGTCCTGTTTCTTGCTCATGGAGTAAGCCAGATAAATGATCATGGCGAATCTGGCAAACTCGGAAGGCTGGAAAGAAAGTCCGGAAAATCGAATCCACCGTTCCGCACCTCCGGCAGAATATCCGATACCGGGTATCTTGACGGAGATCAATAAACCCAAAGCAAACAATAAAATTACATATGTAAGTGGCCGAAATAATTTATAGGGTATATGCCGGAAAGCGACGAGTACGATAATCCCCGCAAGTGCGAACAGGGACTGTTTTTTCAGAAAATAGCTGTCTGCACCGAACTTCTTCAATGCCATTGCAGAACTTGCACTGTAAACCATCACAATTCCGATTCCTACCAGAATCAGCACAGGGAAAAGCAGCTTGATATCATACTGAATCGAATCTGATGTTATCCCTGGAATCTTCACAGATGTTTCTCCTGGATTTTCCGTACTGCCTGACAAAAAACATCACCACGGTGTGCATAGCTGTCAAACATGTCAAAGCTTGAACAAGCCGGCGAAAGAAGAACCGTATCTCCCGGAATCGACCTTTCGTGAGCCATGCTGACCGCATCCGCCATTGATGAAACTTCTGTGATTTCAGTGTAACCGCCTAATGATTTTTGAATTATCCTGCGCGCTTCACCAAGCACCAGAATCAGACGAACCTTTTCAAGAAGCTGATCTTTTAATACTCCATACTCGCCGCCTTTATCCAATCCACCCATGATCAGGATAACCTTTCCATCAAACACTTCGAGTGCGCGAAGGACAGCATCCACATTGGTGGCTTTTGAATCATCAATGTATCTCACCTGTCCGACCGTTGCGACATATTCAAGCCGGTGAGGAAGTCCTTTAAAACTTTTTAACGCTGAACGAATTCCTTCTATATTTCCTCCGGCAGCAAGTGTTGCAAGTGCTGACGCGGCAATATTTTCCTGGTTATGCTTTCCGACGAGTGTGGTTTCTGACGGATCGACGATATGCCCCTCATCGCCCATAAGTCTGGGAAGATAAATTTTTTCACAGTTTATGATGGCTGTATTTTCCTGTTCTCCCCTGCTGTCGAAAAACAGATTGGTTGCCCTGCTGCTTGCAGCCAGACGCTGAATGGACTTGTCCGCGCGATTTAAAACCGCAAAATCCGTATTTTCCTGATTCTGGAAAATTTTTGCCTTGGATTCCGCATAGGATTCAAAACCATCATACCGATCCAGGTGATCCTCGGTAATATTTAATAATACACTGACATGCGGTCTGAACTGTTGAATCGTATCCAATTGAAAACTGCTCACTTCCACGACAACCCGATCAACTTTTTTGGAACTGCTGACATACTCGATAAGGGGGGTGCCGATATTTCCTCCGGTAAACACCGAAAAACCGCTTGCCTCGATCATGGCACTGATTAATTTTGTCGTCGTGGTCTTACCGTTTGTCCCCGTAATTGCAATCATTGGTTCGTGGATAAACCTTGCTGCTAGCTCAATCTCACCAATAACCGGAATCCCTTTTTTTTGTGCAATCCGGAGCGGCTCTAAGGTATGTGGAACACCAGGACTGATCACGATCATATCCGAACCTTCCACTGTATCGTTACAATGCCCGCCCATCTCCAGATGAATCCCCTTTTCCCGAAGTGCTTTGCTGAATGAAAGCAGTTTTTCCTCTTCTGCCGTATCGGTTACCGTCACAATTGCACCCATCCCGGAAAGAAAGCAGGCGCTGGCATAGCCGGAGCGGCCTAGTCCCATCACCAGAATGTTTTTATTCCTGAACTCATTCATATGCTTTAAACAACTCCTGCTCCTTCTTACCGCAGTTTGAGCGTGCTCATGGATAGCAAGGCTAGTGCAATTGATATAATCCAAAACCTTACGATAACTTTCGGTTCCGGCCATCCCTTTAATTCAAAATGATGATGAAGCGGCGCCATTCTGAATATTCTGCGCCCGTGCGTCATTTTAAAATAACCAACCTGAAAAATGACGGATAACGCTTCAATCACAAAAAGCCCCCCGACAATCACCAATAAAATTTCCTGTTTTGTAATCACCGCGACTGTTCCCAGCAATGCGCCGAGAGGCAGAGAGCCGACATCTCCCATAAAAATCTGAGCCGGATATGTGTTAAACCAGAGAAATCCAAGAGTTGCACCTGCCAGTGCTCCACAGAAAATGGTAATCTCGCCGCCGCCGACTACATGGGTAATCTGAAGATAATCTGAAATCCTGGCATGCCCAGCCACATATGCAAAAACCATATAGGTTACGGAAGCGATTAAAACCGGGCCTGCGGCAAGGCCATCCAGGCCATCTGTCAAGTTAACTGCATTGGATGTCCCGACAATGACAAAAGTGGCAAACAGGATATAAAAAATACCAAGATCCGGAGAAATTTCTTTAAAAAACGGTATGGTCACCTTAGTATTGAACTCCGGGCCCATATACAATAACAGACCGGTTATCAAGCCTGTCAAAACCTGGAAGGCAAATTTTGCATTTCCACTGAGACCTTTATTTCGCTTCTTGATCTGCATGAGAAAGTCATCGATAAACCCGATCAATGTAAAACCTGCCGCCACAAAGAGTAATACCCATATATAATGATTGGTCAGGTCCGCCCAAAGAAGTGTTGAAAGACAGATCGAAAACATGATGAGAATTCCACCCATTGTCGGCGTTCCTGCTTTATCAAAATGGGAAGCAGGCCCCTCTTTTCGGATATACTGTCCGATCTGTAGTTCTGCCAGTTTCCGGATCACCCAGGGCCCCAGGAAAAAGCAGATTAAAAAAGCCGTCAGGCTGACATAAATCGTCCTGAAGGTAATATACCGGAATACATTGAAAGCCGATATTTCCGTATGAAGTGGGTATAGCAGATGATAAATCATTGTTCTTTTTTAACCGATCCTTTTGTTTTGATTACCGCATCCTTGAGTCCTTCAATGATTCTTTCCATTTTCATTGCCCTTGAACCCTTCACCAGTAACCAGTCACCTGAAATCAGATTTCTTTTCAACTGCAAAATGATGTCGTCTGCTCCACCAATAAAAATCTGCTTTTCGTTCATCTGTTTTCCTTTTGCCCCCTTTGCAACGGTTTCAGCATGGTTACCGGTTAGATATAAACTTGTGATTCCAGATTCCGCAGCAATTTCACCAATCTCCTGATGGAGTTTCTGAGAATGTTCCCCCAGCTCAAACATATCTCCGAAGACAAAAATTCCCCTGCTTCCCTTTCGAAGAGATCGAAAAGCCGCAATTGCGCATTTCACTGAATCCGGATTTGCATTATAGGTATCATCAATAATCGTTATCCCGCTTTGAGTGGATACGATATTCATTCTGCCTTTAATGGGCTGGAATGCCTCAATTCCTAACCGTATTTCTTCATTGCTTATTCCAAGGGAGTAACCGACAGCGGCAGCACAAAGTGCGTTCGAAACATTAAAGTCCCCGCAGGTATTCAACGCAACATCAATATCTGATTCCGGAAAGCGAATTGAAAAAACTGTTTTATTTTCAGATACACGAGATGCCATTCCCCGAATATCGGCTTTTTCTGAAAAACCATAAAAAAGGATAGGTTCTTTTCTTCTTTCCGATAATTTTACAATACGTGGATCATCTGCATTTAAAATCGCAATTCCTCCCGGCTGAATTTCTGCCAGAAGTTCTCCTTTTGCGTTCATCACTCCTTCTATGGAGCCAACCCCTTCTAGATGCGCATGTCCGATATTGGTAATCACCCCGATATCCGGCTGGCAAATTTTTGCAAGTCTGGTAATTTCACCGGCATGGTTCATCCCAATCTCAACAACTGCCTGTTCATGGCCTTTTCCCAGCCTCAAAAGGGTTAACGGAAGGCCGATCTCGTTATTGTAGTTTCCAATGGTTGATAATGCTGCATATTTTTGTTCTACTACCCGTGATATCATGTTCCGGGTCGTTGTCTTGCCACTGGACCCGGTGATTGCTGTAACTGTTACACCCACTCGTTTCCGTTGAAATAAAGCCAGATCTCCAAGTGCTTTTGTGGTATCCTCCACAGCAATACATGATACATTTCTGTTCAACCTGCCGGAGGAAAGAACTTCATTTTTATGGTTTTTATCCACGATCAGACCATTCACACCCTTGCTCAGAACTTCCGGAACAAAAGAATGCCCATCATGAGAACCGCCTATGATTGCAACAAACAAATCATCCTTCCGGATATTTCTGGAATCGATTGAAACACCGGAAAAAACATCATCCCGATTACCGCACAGCCATTCTCCATCTGTTGCAGCAAGAAGATCATGAACTGAAAAAGGGATCGGGTGTATCATCGCATTTCCACTCCCTTCAGCATGTTTTCCGCCTCAATCCGGTCATCAAAAGGGGTCTTTTCCTTTCCGATAATCTGGTATGTTTCATGTCCTTTTCCAGCAATCAGGATTGTGTCACCCGGAAGAGATGCATCAATCCCCTTTTGAATGGCGGATTTCCGATCCGGTTCAATCATATATCCCTCAAAAGGAGCTGCGGCATCCTCCTTTACCTGGGTTTTTACCGGACGAATACCTTCCAGAATTTCCTGAATGATGGCCATCTTGTCTTCGGTTCTCGGATTATCAGATGTGATAATGCACAGATCAGATAATTTTCCGGCAATACTACCCATTATCGGGCGTTTGGATCGATCGCGATCACCGCCGCATCCAAAAATGCAAATCAATCTGCCGGTTGTCAGAGATCGTAACGCGGACAGGACTTTTTCGAGGGCATCCGGTGTATGGGCATAATCCACAAATACATACCGTCCGGATCGATTGATAACAGGTTCGAGCCTTCCCGGAACACTTGCGAATGACTCTATTCCCTTTTTCATATCGGAAATGGTTAACCCCAGACCGCAGCCAGATCCAATTGCACATAAAATGTTTTCCAAATTAAACTGGCCGGCAAGGGGCGAGCTGAATTCCATATTTCCTATGGGGGTCTTGATTGAAGCGGTGATTCCGGAAAGAGTGATGTTGGATTTCTCTACCTGAATATCATGATTTTCCGTCAGTCCGATTGTAATTATTCTTGGCCTTTTTTTCCCCGCTTCAAGAAGAGATCGGAGTTCTTCTCCTTTCTCATGAAAACAATTAATCACTGCTATTGCCGGATCTATTTTTTGTCTTGTATCCAGGCTTTCCGTAAAAAATCGCTTTTTGCATGCCCAGTAAGAATCCATATCCACATGGTAATCCAGATGGTCTTGGCTCAGATTGGTAAAAATTCCTACGCGAAAAAATATATCACTGATCCGGTTCAGATCGATTGCGTGGGAAGATGTTTCCATAACCACATGGCTTACGCCATTATCGACCATTTCGGAAAGAATTCTATGAAGATCCATTGATTCCGGTGTGGTCATTGGATTATCAAAACTTTTATCTCCATATCGATAGTTGATCGTTCCGATGACACCGCACGGAACAGCAGAAACATTCAGCATGCTCTCGATAAGATAAGAAGTTGTTGTCTTACCGTTTGTCCCGGTGATCCCGATCATGGTCATTTTGTCGGAAGGGTGGGAATAAAATCTTGCCGCCAGAGCAGACAAGGCTTTTCGGGAATCTTCTACCTGTATAAAAATCCCTTCTTTTCTAACAGCTTTCTGAACAATTACTGCGCATGCACCGCGATCCATCGCCTGATCGATAAAGTCATGTCCGTCTGCTGATAAACCGGGAATCGCCACAAATAATCCCCCTGGCAACACTGTGTCGGCACGGTAATGCATGGAAACAATTTCCGGATCAACTGTTCTCCTGATTTCATTTTCCGCTTTTATATGAACGGCTTTCAGGAGTTCAGACAATTTCATCCGTTTGCTCCTTTATTTCGGAAAGTCGTTGGCTTTTCGAAACTTACGACCGACTTGACCTGACGCGGAGGGACATTCAGATAATTCAGCGTCTCATACGCAATTCGCTTGAATGATGGAGCGGCTACGATCCCGCCGTAATGTTGTTCCTGGGGTTCATCTACAATCACAAGAATCGCCAATTTTGGATCTTCGGCCGGTGCAAACCCGATAAAAGAAGCAACATAACCGCTTCCTGCATATCCACCGGATTTACCTACTTTCTGCGCTGTTCCGGTCTTTCCGCAGACGGAATATCCATCCATGGCAGCGCCTGTACCTGTGCCGCCTTCCGTCGTAACTTCCTGCATGATTCTCTTAATCGTTCGTGCGGTTTCAAGTGAAATTACGGACCTTATTTTTTTTGGCTGGAAATTTTCTACCAGTCGCCCATTTCCATCGATGACTGCCTTGACAATGTGCGGTTTCATCAGGACACCATCATTGGCAATCGCCGAAACCGCAGTGATCAACTGAATTGCGGAAACCGAAAGCCCCTGGCCAAAAGAAATCGTTCCAAAATCGATTTTCGACCACCGGGAATATGGAGTCAATAAACCGGTGGTTTCCCCTGGGCAGTCGATCCCGGTTTTTTCACCAAATCCAAACTTTTTCAGCATATTATACAATTGATCTTTTCCGATTCTTTCCCCCACTTTCACGGAACCGATATTGCTTGAAACCTTGACGATTTCCTGAAGAGTTAGCCATCCGTAAGGGTGTGTATCATGAATGGTATTCCGGCCCACCTTGTAGCGTCCTTCTTCACAATAGAAAATCGTGTTGGGCGTACAATAACCGCTTTCAAGAGCTGCGGATGCCAGAAAAATTTTCATGGTTGACCCGGGTTCAAATGGGTCGGTTATCGCTCTGTTTCTCCATCGGCCGCGGCTGGACTCCTGATAGGTATTGGGATTAAATCGGGGAGAATGCGCAAGCGCCAGTATAGCCCCGGTGGAAGGTTCCATTACTACGGCAATTCCGGATTTCCCGGAAAAATTCTGTACCGCTTCATCCAGTGAGTACTCAGTGATATACTGAATTGCCTTGTCAATCGTAAGAATGATATTATTGCCGTTATATTCAGCAAGAATCTTTTTCTCCTCCCGGAATCTGCGTCCAAGAGCGTCCTGAATCACTGTCTGCTTTGCTGTTGCACCTTTCAGGTAGTGGTTATAATAAAACTCAAGTCCTTCAAGACCATGGCCATCAATTCCGGAAAACCCCAGTACCTGCGATCCAAGAGAGCGGTTGGGATAAACACGGCTGTTCTCGGAGAGAAATCCGATCCCTTCCAGATTGGCTGCTTTTATCAACTGAACTTCTTTCGGTGTGGCATAACGCTTCACCCAGACAAATGGACTTTTGGATGATAATTTTTTTATGAGCTGTTTATGATTGATTCCAAGAATGGTGCCAAGGGTTTTGGCTGTTTTAGAAGGTTTTTGAATACTCCTCGGAAATCCGGCGATGGACGTTACATCAATACTGACTGCCATTTCCCGATGCTTTGCATCAAAAATCGTCCCACGCCTTCCGGTAGCAGTCAATGATCTTTTATACTGTCCCTCGGCCTTTTCAGATAACCAGGAGCCTTTAAAAACATGAAGATGAACCGCCCTTACAATAACAGCCGAAAATAACAAACTGAAAAATATACCAATTATGATGATGCGCGTTTGAATATTTTTCTTTTCTTTTTTTTTCATGGGATTACAATTATCTGTTTTGGTTCTGGAATGATCAGCCCAAGCCGTTCTCTGGCAATTCTCCCAATCCGGTCCGGAGATTTCAGACCGGCCAATTCAACCTGTAAATTTTTCTGAAGATTGATCAATTCTTTGTTTCTTTTTTTTTCTTCTGTTATTTTGTATCCGGTACGAACACATTGAACTCGGCACCAGGTATAAGAAAGCAGCTCCCCCATCAGGATCAGCAGCAAGAACACGCCGATACCGACAGGAATAGGGGAACGAAATCTTTTTTTGCTTTTTTTCATCGTACTGCTTCCATATTGAACATGTCCGGCATATTATATTCTTTCAACTGCCCGAAGTCTGGTACTACGGGACATGGGATTTACCATCTTTTCCAGATCAGAAGGTTTTTGTGCTTTCCGGGTCAGAATATTCACCTTTTTCTTTTTACCACACACACATTGCGGAAAATCGGATGGACAGACACACCCCTTGTCCATGCTTCGAAATGAATGTTTAACAATTCGATCTTCAAGCGAGTGAAAGGAGAGTATGCAAAGACGTCCTTTTGGACTCAACAGGTCAACGGCTGTTTCCAGAAAATCTTCCAGCACATCCAGCTCATGATTCACCTCGATCCGCAATGCCATAAACGATTTTGTTGCAGGATGAATCCGCTTCTTATCCTGTTTCTTCTGAGAAGGAACCACCTCGCATATTGTGTCTGCCAGTTGTTTACTGGTACGGATTCTCTCCTTCTTTCTCTTCAAAACGATTCTTTTTGCAATCGATCGCGCATACCGCTCGTCCCCTTTTTCCCAGAAAAGAGAGGCCAGAGATTTCTCATCATAGCTGTTTACAATATCTTCCGCGGTACTTTTTGATTTTACATTCATTCTCATATCCAGCGGCTCATCCCTCATGAAGCTGAAACCTCTCCCGCTGTTTTCCAGTTGATTGAGAGAAAGTCCCAGATCCAACAGGATTCCGTCCACGGCATTGATTTTGAGTTGAAAAAGAATATCCTTCAAATTGATATAATTATCATGGAACAAATCGACTTGCTGTTTTTCATGGTTCAGAATTTGAATTGCATTCTGAATCGCGTCCATATCCTGATCGATTCCGATAAGCCTTCCACCCGGCTGGATTTTTTCAAGAATCAAGGCTGCATGACCAGCCCCGCCCAGCGTTCCATCCACATATATTTTCCCTGGTTGGCAGTTGAGCATATGGATGACCTCATCAGGCATAACCGATATATGGCGATAGGGCATAAGATTATAATCCTAACTTCGAAATCTCGTTTCGAACACCCTCCTCCATAATATTTTCTTCCATCTTCAGGTTTTCCGCTTCCCAATTATCTCGATCCCAAATCTCAAAATGATCCAAAACTCCGACCAGCACGACTTCCTTTTTGACTCCTGCATACTGCCTTAATGTTGGTGGAATCAGGATGCGACCCTGCTTGTCACAACCCAGTTCAAAGGCTCCACCGATAAAAACCCTTCTAAAACGGCGCATGGCCTCACTTTTCTCAGCCAGCGAAAGAATTTTATCCTCAATTTTTTTCCATTCTTCAAAGGTATAGGCGAAAAGGCTTGAATCCATTCGTGACAGCATGACGCCATCACCACCGCCAGTTTTCAGAACATCACGGAACCTGGCAGGAATGATCAGCCTTCCTTTTGGATCAATTGTATGGAAAGAACTCCCTCGAAACATATATCTCCATTCAAATCCACTTTGAACCACAATAATTATCTTATCTACATTATTTGTGAAAAGTGTCAAGAAAAAAAATTAAAAAATTAAACATTTTTTAAATAATTAACGAAAGTTAAAGGAAAATACAATATGTGGATTAAAGTGGATGAAAATAGGATGGTCATTCCCTATCCGGCTGAACCCCAAAAAGATAAAATTAAAATAACCTATTGAATTTTAATTCAATACGTAAACATGATCCCCAAAAGACCGATGGCTCTGTAAAAGGGAAAGGCCCATCCCTGCCATCGGGCATAAACTAAAATTACTATTATTTCAAAATGTTATTGTCTGACGTGCTGTCTGAAAGGAACCGCTTGAAGAAACTTCTGTCTTGATCCGAGCTCGAAATAAATAACCCAAAAAGGGGTGGTCAGAAGTGGGGTGTGTCTGTCAAAACAAAACAAGACCAGACAAAATGCGGTTTACAATGAAACAATGTGGGTGTTTTTATAAACACAGGAAAATAAACTTTTAATTCGATAGCCCCGCTACTTTCTATGATTCTTTTTATCCTGTTGCGGCTCAAGATGAACCATAAATGGAATAACATGCAACGCCGGGGAAACCTCCGAGGTCGCACCGATTTCCCATTTCAGGGCAGTGGCTTTATTTTCGATCAGCTCTGCAATTTTACGGAAAAGTCCATTCAGATTTATCATAGGATGGCGGGAAAACACCGTAGGCAGACCATAGGTCAAATTGCAGGCAAGACACCTACCCGGCCGCTGCCTGAGATGAAATTCAAATGCAAGTGAATTGTTTTGTATACCCTGAAATACCAGGGAAATATCATATGCACCTTCAGCAGCGTCCCCGTAAAGGGCATCAAAAAACTTATCCGAACGATCCGGGGGGAAAAACTCTGCTAATTTTTTTTCTGAAAATATATCATGAAAAAAACGGTCTGCCATTTTCATCCAGCTCCTGAAATAAATAGAAAATATCTGTCGCCCAAAAAACAGGTCTGGATCGTACATTAGTCACCAAAGCGCGTCAAACGCTAAAAGTGCATATCCAGAAAAAATTTTGCCTTGCAAATGCATGCTTTTTAATATACTAAAATCCCTTCGGTTGAGACTGCAATACAGTCTGTGCAATTCAAACGCCTGGGTGGCGGAATAGGTAGACGCAAGGGACTTAAAATCCCTCGGCAATTATTGTCGTGCCGGTTCAATTCCGGCCCCAGGTACCAAAGGAATCAAAGGTTTAGCCGACATTGGCTGATCCTTTTTTTTTGTCAAAATCTACGATTGTGCCCAAAATTGTGCCCATTTGTTTTTTTAGGTATTCCGATTGCCGATTTGCTGCCTCTTTCAAGTCCGCATCATTCACAATGTTGTACCGATCAAAAACAGACCTGGTTTTATGACCCGATATCATCATGGCTACTCTTTCAGGAATGCCGGAACGAATCATATTCCGAACTGCCGTTCGCCTAAAATCATGAAACAGTCTTCGACCGAGACCCGCGTCCTTACATGCCTTAGCCCATGAGCGTCGCAAATCTTTTACCGGGCCATTACCAAACTGATTGGGAAAAACATAAGGACAAAGAACACCAATATCTTTTCGGAAGTCACTCTGATGCTGAATGATTGCTTTGAGTTCTTCATCCAGATAAATGGTTCGTCCTTCGTTATTCTTTGTTTCACCCACTTCAAGCCGGACAATACCGAGCGATCTGTCAACCTGAACCCATGTGAGACCCGCTATTTCCGATATACGCCAACCGGTTTTATAAGCAAACGTCACAAACCCTTTCAAGTATTCGGGCATAGCCTCTCGCAAGGCTAAAAATTCAGCATGTTCAAAAAAGCCCTTCCTTATATTATTTTCTTTAAGCATTGGAATATAAGGAACCCGATCTACGAGTGGCGGAGTCTGTTTGGCTCCAATATTGAACATTCTCTTTAATGCCGATAATTCTCGGTTGATGGTGGCATTTGCTGCGCCTTCTTCCAGTCTTATTTCAATGTAGGCTTTGATTCGAGGAGTATTGATCTTTGGAGCCGAATCACCTTCGAAATATTGACCTAAATGCTTAACACTTCTTTCCGCTCTTATGATCGATTTTTTCTGATTGATGCGGTAATCTCTCAGAAAATCATCTGCCAGTTGGTCAAAGGTGATTTTTTCAAAAAGAATTCCTGGAATCTTACCCTGTGCGATTTCTCCCTCCCTTCTGTCTAGTAGTTTTTTAGCAACCATTTTCTTATCACTGTTGGTGCTTTCCCGATAACTTTTACCATTTCGATAATACTTGATCCAATAGGTATTACCTCTTTTATAGATACTTCCCATATATCCTCCATCCTGACCTTGACGGGCAGCAAGATGGATGCATAAACAAATGGGGACAATCATTTTTCGACATCGAGAGCCCCCATTAGTTTTATACAACCTGTCAGTTTTTACATCAATGAAATAAATTCTTCTTCAAAGAAGAATCCGCTTCTTGCTCACTTGTGAAAGAATCAACAACACCTTCCATCTGTTTATCACTATTTGGTGTTAAAGAATCATCCGGCTGTACCGGAACCAATGCCTCTCTTTCATGACAATTTATCTGTACATCAATATTTCTGCTGGTACAGTAAATGTTAAAAGTTATCTTGTTTTTTTCATCGAATTTCATGAGTTGTTTCTACTTATTATTGTAACAATGATTTAATTTTGATGTTTGTTGGCCGCGATGAATTTTTCAACGTCATTTTGGTCCACAAACATTTTTCTCCCGACCTGAACGAAAGATAATTTACCGTCCCATATCTGGCTCCTCCAAAACCATTCGGTAGCACCAATTTCCATGACCAATTCCTTGATCGAGTATAATCGTTTTATGGGCACATTATGGGCACAGGCTGTTTTATCCATCTGTTTTTACTTCCTATATTTTGGATCATTGGATTGACAATCCACTGCTCCGTTGTTGTCTTGGAGAAAAGCCCAGGTACGGAACCCAGGCTTTTCGGTTTCTGCCGTCCTACTGTCTGGTTGTTTCAACGATATCGACCGTGATACCGACGACACTATGATAGGGTGATTTGTTCACCTGAACAAACTTCGCAATAAAATGGCGTCCGCTGTCCATCATCGGCGCGAGATGCTGTGCGATCTTTGTTGGAATATAGCCGATGCTGATATCAGCGCTTATCCCGACGCTGATTGCATTGGGATCATGTGGGTTATCCGGCTCCCGAAATAATCCAAAAGTTGGATTCTCTGGATTACAGTAGGTTTGAATATTTTTCTGTCGGTCACCGAATGTCACGCCTGTGAGTCCAGCCCGCATTGTAGATTGTATATTTGAATCAAAAAACATGATTGTTCCTCCTTTAATCGCCCCCCTAATGAAAGGGGGGCGATGTGTTGATGTTTAATCCTAAGCAAACAAAGCAGCAGCAGCCCTTTCAATTCCAGATTTCTCGGAGTCATCAGAAGATTCCTCGTCTGGTTGTGTGATAACTCCTATGTTTTTGGAGAAATCATCATGGGTTTCCGGTTCGGGCTGTTTCTCATCAGAAATGCCAAGTTTGGACATGATAATCGGCTTGTATTTCAGCTCTTTTTCATATCCAATTCCTCGTCTGCCTTCCTCACGGGCCACCTTTATAGTCGTTCCAGTTCCCAAATGAGGATCGAGAACTGTGTCCCCTAGATATGAGTACAAACACACCAGGCGTCTGACCAACTCGTCAGGGAAAGGACAGGGATGACCTCCGTTATCACGAACTGTCCGAATGTCCCAGACTCCGTCGATGTATGCCATCCATTGCTCCTGCGTAAGCAGTGACTGTTCTGCAATTTTTGCATCTTCGATCACCCTCTCGCCCTTTTTCCGGAATATGCAAACATATTCCCAGTTGTTGAAGGGTCTGTATTCGGTGTGAACAGTGTCTGCTGTGAACCGAAATTGGGGGTGTTTATTCCATCCGACCTGTTTCCTCCAAATAAATATATCGTTTAAGATGACCCCACGATGGTTGAGCCAGCTCTGATACAGATGTACCATGGGCTTTAAAATTCCAAATTTTCCGTACCCATTGGCACCATGTTTGAAGTTATTAATGTCCGCGATATTCAAAGCCATGATACCACCGGGACACAGCACTCTCGCACATTCTGACATCGCTGCCCGCATGTTCGCAGAGTGTTCTTTGAAATCTACGCCTCGCTCATACTCCATGTCGAAATTGTATGGTGGGCTTGTCACGATGAGATGAACCTGCTTATCCGGTATCTCTCTCATTTCACAATTATCCTTGAAATATATACCAGGAATTTCGGTTGACGGAACAATCAACTGACAAGCTTCTTTGTCACGTTTGCGCTCCTTCGAAAGCAATCGCGTAATGCGTTCTTCAGTAGCGCGAACGGTCATTTCATGATCAATAATTTTCTTAGCAAGCCGTTCCTTGTCACCATCACTTTTAAGCTTTGATATCGCCAATGCGTGCCCAATCGTGATTTTTTCCTTGTCCACCATTTTCTGAATGGAATTTGGCAGTTCGAGAAGTTTCAACAAGTTTTTGATGGTTCCCGGTGAGCCGTAGCCCTTGATCTCCAGTTCATCAAACGTAAAGTTGAAAACGCTTCTCATCCGTTCGATATGCTCAGCTTTCTCAATAGGAGTCAGGGTTTTCCGCTCGTTGTTGAAAACATAAGACAAGTGTGAAGCATTAGCCTCGTCGATACCCCTTATAACGATGGCAGAAATTTCAGTTACGCCCATCTCGGTTAAGACTTTAATCCTTCGGCTACCATCAATCAGCCCATATTTTTCAGGCGCGATTTCGTAAACCTTTGGTGGCTCGATCATACCCTCCGCTTTCATACTGCTTTTCAAAGAGGATAGATCTCCAGTGAACTTTCTGATATGGTTTCCATGGATTTCAATGGAATTGAGAGAGATCAGTTTGATCTCAAAATCTATTCCGGTTTCTGATGCGTTCATTTTTTTCATTGAAAAACTCCTTTTGGTTGTTGAAGGAGATCCTTTATGAAAACGATAAAGAGATGGTGGTTGAGCCAGCCACACTCGGCAAGGTTTATCCTCAAGTCTTATTCCAAGAGGCTTTGCTGCGATGTTGCTGGTAAAATAGATGCTAAGCAAGAATTGCACTATCACGGTAAAACAAAGCCAGAAAAGAGAGTGAATTTTTTTTGCTCTTTTGTAGAATCCATCATCGAGTCCATCCCTTCTTGGGATATTGTAACGTCCTTCAATTTTCATAGGATCTCCTAAAGTTTTAGTAATGGTTGTTTATCCAGGTTATGAAAGGAGTGTAATGACCCCCTTCCTATTCCTTTCATGTAAAAGTTTTACACACAGATAGTTGGTCTGTTGTGCTGTCTTGTCATCATCAACACTACCTTGGCCGTTAGCGGTATCAACAATAACAATGGATTTTTACCTAACAAGAAAGATTCGATAAACTACTATCGAATCAACATGCATGTGTTCTTGTCTGGATGAAGCGTAAATGAACTTTGAAGGGATTAAAAGACGGGGCATTTTTAGAATATAGTATTCTAAATATAGAATACTATATTCTATATTTAGCCTATAGTTATTTGAGGGTATAAATAATTGGAATTATATTGAATAAAAAAAATGAAAAAAATGAAAAAAGAGTGAAAAAATAATGAGATTATGAGGCATCCCAATCAGAAAATGGATCAATTCCCTGATTGGGGACGTCGGCCTGGTGTACGATTAGGAGCAAGATCCTTTATCCATCCGCGAATAACGTCTTTATGATAAACCGAGCCTTGTTTGTTCTTTGCAATCTGCTGCTTCTGAAGGTATTCTATCATTTCTTTAATGGTCGTCGTATTTTTTTTACCTGATGAGGTCTCCTTATCCCAGATTCGCTTGGCTTCTTCCCTGCACTTTTCTTCGCAAATTGTGCTATGTCTAGCGGTGCCTCTGCCTTTGATAGCGTCATATAATTTATCACGGTATTTATTTCTCAGTTCCAAAATGGCTGCAAGTGAAAAATCTGGCTGCATCGTTAAATCAAGGTATTCTTTAATGAACTTAGGAGATTCATCTAAAATGATTTGCTGTACATACCCCTTTTTGACGCTTGATATAATCTCATCTGTTTTTTCTTTGGCCTGCTTTTCGGTATCATCGGACACCGATGGAAAAGAGTCAATCGATTCAATTGTAATTTTCTTTTGATAAAAAGGGTTACGCACCTTCCAGAGATAATCAAGATTTAGTGGATAAGAATGAGGAATCCCATTTTGCGATTTTGACTTATCCGTACGCGTAATAAGAGGGAGGGGAATGAGCAAATATGAGTCATCATGACAAATAATATTTAAATAATTTGAGGTGACATCAATCTTATTGCTTTCTATCAAATTTGAGTAGATAGTTTGAAAAATTTGCTTTGTTTGGGCTCCAGGGCGCTTTTTAAGAATATCATTAATAGGTACGCCTGACCTTAATTCATTATATTCATCATCTGTAATTACTATATCACCATCTTCTTGAAGGAACACGGTATTTTCATCAAGATCTCTACAATAATAACCCACCAAATCATCTATAAGACAAAAATTATCTATAAATTCTATAATTCGGTTGGTGAAATCGTATCGAGGCAGTATTCTCTTTTTGTTTTCATTCTCCATTTCAACTATTTCAAGAATTTGTTTTTCGGTAAGCCACCATATGGTTGCGTGCCCTGCAATAGGCGGTTGCTGATCAAAGAAATAGGTGCTGTAATATTCCACAGGCGAGTCTGAAAAATCATAACTGGTTAGCAAATTCATATCGAAGTATTCATCATTCGGCTTGGCGAAATTAAAGGATTTCTGAATTTTAATTCCATCTATTGCTGGGAAGGATTTCGGATGTAGGCTTGTGAGTGAAGGATGGTATCTGAGCAAATGGATATTTACAGAAAGATATTCTTCTTTGATATCTTTGATTTCATTGACACTTCCTTGTCTGATGATTGTTTTGAAACAAGACGGACAATTTATTCCAATATATGCGTTTTGTTTTCCACGAAGCAGGATTACTCCATGCAAGAACGATGAAATTTTCAATGTTAAGAAGTTATGTTCTAGACCGCAATCACATTTGAAAATTAAGATGTTCCTAATTCT
>CAMBQS010000025.1 GCA_945870015.1 Desulfocicer vacuolatum DSM 3385 | reverse complement strand
ATGTACGACAGCGGCGCTTTTTTTACGATCTGCAATTATGAGCAGGTGCTGAGAGATTTCCTTTCTATTGAAATGGTGATGTGGGATCTGATCATTCTGGATGAGGGGCAACGGATCAAAAACTGGGAAGCAAAAACCAGCCGGATTATTAAATCGCTAAAATCACCTTTTGCGCTTGTTCTTTCCGGAACCCCGCTTGAAAACAAACTGGATGAACTTTTTTCCGTTGTGGAGTTCATTGATGACCGGCGTCTTGGACCGGCTTTCCGGTTTTTTAACAAACATAAGGTGGTGGACGAAAAGGGAAAGCTGCTTGGATATAAAAATATTGACGATCTGAGGAAACGGCTGGAACCTGTACTTCTTCGCCGAACCCGCAGCCGGGTGATCAAACAGCTTCCGCCCAGGACAACAACCGTTATCAGAATTACGCCGACCGACGAACAACTGGAATTACAAAAGGGGCATCGTAAGATTATTCAGTCGGTCCTGCAAAAAAAATACTTGACGGAAATGGATCTCATGAGGCTTCAGAAAGCGCTTCTCATGTGCCGGATGGTTGCGGACAGCACCTTTCTGGTGGATAAACAGGCGCCGGGCTACTCCAGCAAACTGGAAGAACTGGACGATCTTTTGAACCGGATGCATCAGGAAGAGGATCGCAAGATCGTTCTGTTTTCAGAATGGACTACCATGTTAAACCTGATTGAGCCGATCCTTGAAAAGCATACCCTGCCTTTTGTTCGTTTGGATGGTTCCGTGCCGCAGAAAGAAAGGCAGATGCTGCTGAATCGATTTCGTAATGATCCGGAGTGTAAGGTATTCATTTCCACCAATGCCGGCGCAACCGGTTTGAATCTCCAGGCGGCGGATACGGTTATCAATGTTGATTTGCCTTGGAATCCCGCCATTCTGGAACAACGGATCTCAAGGGCACATCGCATGGGGCAGAAAAAGCCGGTTCAGGTTTACCTTCTGGTCACTGAAAATACGCTTGAAGAGAATCTGTTGGCAACCTTATCTGTCAAGCATGAACTGTCATTGGCTGTGCTGGATTCGGAGTCGGAAATTGATTCAATAGATCTTCATACGGGTATGGAAGAACTGAAGAGAAGACTTGAAATCCTGCTGGGTCAAAAGCCGGACGCATCCACCGATGAGAGCATGAAAGCACGGGTTGAGGACGAGGCTATTGTTCTGGCCAAAAAGAAAAAGATTGCAACGGCAGGTGGTCAGTTGGTGGGAGCGGCGTTTGCCTTTATTGGAGAAATGTTTTCAAAGACAGAACAACCTGAAAAAACAGATGCGCTGGCCGCCATGTTTAAAACCCAGCTCTTTGACTGCCTTGAAAAAAACGATCATGGAGGGTTTGAAATGACGATCTCCATTCCAGATGAATCTGTATTGGACACCATGGCGCAATCGCTTGCAAAAATGGTGGGGTCCAGAGCTTTGGTTTGAAGGGATAGACCTTGTTTTTTTGGGGAATGACGATATGCGAAATGCGGAAGCCGCTTGTGTGTCAACATCATTGTTGATGCTTGTTAAGAAAATGAATTGATTGGCGGATATTACTGTAGTAGCATGAAAACAAAGTGAATATTTTATTGGAACAGAGAAATGCCTGTGGATTCAAACAAAATGTCCAATATGCTTTCAATCATTTCCGAGAAGCTCATGGAAAAAAAGATTTCATGCTGTGTCATCGGTGCCATGGCATTGGGATTGTTCGGCCTTCCCCGATACACTTCAGACCTGGATCTTCTGGCCGGTGAGTCCGACTGGAAACAGATCAACTCGGTAATGAATCGTCTTGGTTATACCTGCTATCAAAAGACAGATTCATTTGCGCAGTTTGACTCTGAACTGGGCGTTTTCGGTAAGGTTGATTTTATGCTGGTGAACAGCGCGGATGGAATGGCGATGATCCGTGATTCCTGTCCTGTAGATGATGCGCTTCTTGGGAAGATTCACGTTATTCAGCCGACCGACTATATCATATTGAAGCTGATGGCGATTGCCAACAACCCGGACCGGGCTTTACAGGATGAGTCGGATATTTTTGAACTGGTCAATTTAATGAATGGCAAATTACTCCCCGATCTGTTCTTGCCTCTGAATACGGAAAAAATCTATGCGTTTGCAGACCGGTTTGGTCAGCGTCCGGTTGTCCAAAAGTATCTGACAACGAAAAAAAAGAGTGATTCGGGAAACCATTGGATATGAAAAAAACAGGTCTGCTTATCGATAATCAAAAACCGGATCGTCTCAGGATTTTCAAAATGATGGAAGCTTCCTGTGAACTGGCCATTCAGAAGGGCAGGCATGAACTTGAAAAAGGCTGTAATTGCATTGCATGCGTAAACAAACGAAAACGCATCCTGTATCCTTCAGAACAAAAATGGAAGTTCAGGTTATAGGTTCCGTAACTAAAAAGCAGGAGTTAATTTCAAAATGATGAAAAATCGTCACACCGGCGAAGGACGGTGTCCAGAAAAGAATTGAAAATACTGGATAGCGCTATGCTTCACTCCGTGTCCGGCTTTCGCCGGAACAAGAGACTTTTGAAACTGGCTCGCAGGGTTATTTTTTCCCGGCTTCCGCAATTTTAGCAACTTCTCCCATGACAATCAGCGTCATCCCTGATTCCAGTGTACTATTCGGGGAGGGATTAAATTCCATTTCTCCATTGGCATGCCGGAGTCCCAGAATCAGAAGTCCGAATTCATCCATGCCGGCTTCCTTGATTTTCTTTCCATTGAATTTTGATTTTTCTGAAATGGGCAAGTCATGAATCCGGATATCTCCTTTCTGGCTCCGGAGCATGGTATCCAGAAATCCGACAGCGGTCGGCCGGATCATCTCGGATGCCATGCGAAGGGCACCGATGGTATTAGGTGACACCACACTGTCTGCACCGGCTTTTTTCAGTTTTGCTTCATGTTTCTGATTGGTCATGCGGCTGACGATCCGGATGTTTTTGTTCAGCATTCTGGCGGTCATCGTGATATAAAGGGTATCCTTGTCTGACGGCAGGGATATGATCACACCGGCGGCATGCTCGATCCCGGCGCGGATCAGGTTGTTGTCATCTGTTGCATCTCCTATTATAAACAACAGGTCGGGCGAATTTTCCTTGCAGCTTTCAATCTTTGAAACATCTTCTTCTATCAGAACAACCTGCTCCCGGGTTTTGGTCAGCTCTGCAATTAATGGTTTTCCGGTTTCACCGCCGCCACATATAATATAATGTTTTCTGAGTTTCTGTATCTGATTTTCCATTTTGTTTTTCCGTAAAATACCGGATAATCCTCCTTCCACGAGAAATGCAGTGGTGGTACTGATACCATAAAGAATAATACCCATTCCCAGCACAATGAGCGCCATGGTGAAAATCTGCGCCTGGGCATTGCCGGTCACCGGGACAATCTCTCCATATCCCACGCTGGTAAGGGAGATTACCGTCATAAAAACGCAATCGATGAATTTATATTGTCCATCAAACAGAACATAATACCCGACACTTCCTGTCAGAAAAACAAGAAAAATGGTCATACACAATAGGAAGAGCCGTTTTTTGATTCCCATAAGGCTGTCGTTACGCTGTCATGATCCTGAAGGGTTTAGTTTTCTTTTTCCGCTGCTTCATATCCCAGTTGAAACGCTTTCAGGTTGATATCCACAAAAGCTTTTTTGGTCCGGGTCTGAATCGCTGTTTTTACGTTTTCCGTAGAAAGAGGGATAATCCGGGTCTGCGCCAGTGCGCCTAAAAGAACCATGTTGACAGCCATGACATCACCGGCCCGGGTTGCGAGCTGAACTGCATCAAAGGCAATCAGCCGGGCTGTTTTTTCCCGGATCAGCTTCTGGGCCTGTTCCAGATCCGGATAGGTTCCCCTGCCGATGGTTACGGTAAACGGCGGCAAGGGAGAAAGGTTTGTAATAACAACAGATTTTTTGTTACAGCGGTTCAGGGCACGAAGTGTTTCGGATGGCTCAAAGCTGACCAGAAGGTCTGCTTCGCCATTGGAGATAATCGTACTTTCCGCATTTCCAAAAACAATTGCCGACTCCACAACACCGCCCCGCTGAGCCATCCCATGGATTTCACTCATACGAACCGGAACGCCGGAAAGCAGGGCAGCCTCACCCAGGACTTTGGATGCCAGAAGGTTTCCCTGGCCACCCACAGCGACAATGATCAGTCTTGTTACATCCATTAGATTCATCCTTCTTTTTTTATCGGTAAAATCGCATTTTCCGGACAGACCTGGGCACACACAGCGCAGCCGACACACAGGGACGGGTTGATCTTTACCTTTTCATCCTGGATAAAGAAGGCGGGACATGCCAGTTCATTGATGCAGTCTCTGTGATTTTTACATTTATCTGTCACATAAAAGGGTCTGCCTTTCAGTTGTTTCAGGCTTTTTGCATAAAGGGTGCATTTTTCTTTGGCAATAACTACGGAAACGCCTGTATACTCAATTGCCTCTTTGATGGCGGATATGCTTTTTTTCAGGTTATACGGCCGGATAACAGAAACATGGCCCACACCCAGAGAACTTACCAGTTTTTCGATGGACACCGGGTTATACCCTTCGTAGTTCAGCTCGTTCATATCCACGCCCGGGTTGGGCTGATGGCCGGTCATGGCGGTTGTCCGGTTATCCAGAATAACCAGGGTAAAGTCATGATTGTTGAAAACCGCATTGATCAGCCCGGAAATTCCGGAATGGAAAAAGGTGGAATCACCAATCAGGGCAATCACTTTTTTGTCCGTCACCTGTGAAAATCCGCAGGAGGTGCCGGCGGAAGATCCCATGCAGATTAGAAAGTCTCCCATGGACAGGGGCGGCAGGAATCCCAGGGTGTAACAGCCGATATCGGTCGGGTAGATGGTTTCCATGCCTTTGGTTGCCTGCTTGATGGCATAGAATGTAGCCCGGTGAGAGCACCCTGCACATAAATTGGGCGGCCTTTGCGGGATCTCCGGGATGTTGGATATATCCACGGCCTGGGTAGGTTTGTATGGAATATCAAAATAAGCGGCAATGTTCTTTCGAACCATGGCCGGATCATATTCAAACAGCCTGGAAAACAGCTTGTCGCCTTTACCGGCAATCGGCAGAATCAATCCAGCTTCCTGGGAAAAGGCCTTGACTGCTTCTTCCATATAGGGTTCACCCTCTTCAACAACAAGAGCCCGGGTGCAATCTTTTAGAAAGGCTTTGATGGTTTTTTCTGGCATGGGATGGGAAAACCCGATTCGAAGAATTTTCACCTGATCAGTCAGATTCAGTTCGGAAACCGCATCCTGAACATAATTATAGCTTACCCCATTACAAATGATTCCAAATTTTCCGCTGCCCTGGACAATATTGTATGGGGAGTGGTCGGAAAGTGTTTCCGCTTTTCGGATATTGTTCAGGAGCTTTACATGCAGTTTCCGGGAAACCGCCGGGACGGTCACGTAATTGAACGGGTCCTTCTGGAAATCACCTTTTGTCTTTCTCTCTTTGATCTCACCCAGACGGACAACGGCTGTGGAATGGTTGATCCGGGTCGTGGTTCTCAGGATAACCGGTTCCTGTAAAGCTTCGGATAATGCAAAAGCCGCAGCCGTCATCTCTTTTGCCTCGGCAACCGATGACGGCTCGAGGATGGGAAGCCCGGACAGTTTTCCATAATAGCGGTTGTCCTGCTCGTTCTGGCTGGAAAACATGAAAGGGTCATCGGCTGTGAGAATCACGAGACCTGCTTTTGTCCCTACGTAGGCAAGGGTCATCAGGGTGTCGGCAGCCACATTCATCCCTACATGTTTCATGATGCACATGCTTCGTACTCCGGAATTGGCAGCAGCAGCCGCAACCTCAAGGGACACTTTTTCGTTGATGCTGTATTCAAAGTAGAGATCGCTTTCTTTTGAAATCTGGAAAAAATTCAAGGAGATTTCAGAGGATGGCGTCCCGGGGTAGCTGGTTGCAAAAGCAACCCCTGCCTCAATGGCGCCTCGTGCAATCGATTCGTTTCCTAATAAGAGCATGTCCGCCCCAGGTTCATTTGTCAGTAATTTGTGCATACAGATTGCCTCAATTGCTGGCTGTCCGCCAACGGTAATTTTTTGTTAACTCACTGAAACATATTATAATAATATCATAAGTGGTTTTCGGGCCATCCTGCGAAACCGTTTGATTCATATAACAGCCCAACAATCGGTGTAAAGTATTTTCTGCCTTATGAATGATTATGATGTGCTTTGGCGCATGAAAAAACCTTTACTTTATCGGTTTGATCTTATATTAAAATACACTTGAAGGAAAATATTAAAATATTGAATTGTGTCAAATAGTTCTAACTGGTTGGGCACTTGAGAAGAGGCGGATATGCAGGAGAAAATTTCCCTGGTTATTGCAACAAGAAACAAAGGGAAAACAGCGGAAATTCGGGATCTATTAAAAGGATTTCCAATTCTGATTAAAAATCTCGATGACTTTGGCCCTGTCCCGGAATTGCGGGAAGATGGGGATACCTTTGATGAAAATGCTTATCAAAAATCCAGTTTTGCTGCCAGAGTGCTGGGATACCCGGCGCTTGCCGATGATTCCGGTCTGGTGGTTGAAGCCCTTGGGGGAAAACCTGGGGTTCACTCTGCCCGATACGGAGGCGAAAAGGCAACGGATGAAGACCGCTGCCGCAAGCTTCTTGAGGAATTGGGGGAAAGCACCAACCGGAAGGCTGCTTTTGAATGTGTCATTTCCATTGCGGTCCCCACAGGCGCTGCATTGACTTACGAAGGCCGGTGTGAAGGGCTCATCACAGCAAAGCCGGAAGGAACAAGCGGATTCGGGTATGACCCGATTTTTTATTCATTGGAATATCAGAAAACATTTGCTCAACTGACCATGGAAGAAAAGCGCCTAATCAGCCACCGGGGAAAAGCTATGAGAGAAATTGCATCGGAATTCGATAAGGTGCTGATCTGGATCAGACAGCACATGCCGATCCCGGAAAAGATTGATTGCAAACAGTAAAGAAGGATGCGGAAGAATCCTGTATTACCGCTTGTCATTCATTTTGTGGATCTGAAAGAAATTTACCCTTTCTTGATAGTTACTATTTTTAATTGTCTAAAGAGGAGAAAAGACTATGTTGGAGAGAAATAAGGGGATTGATATTGTATCACACATTGGAGGCATTAAAACCGTAGAACAGGCTATGGATCTTTTTCGAACCAAGATGGATTCAAAGAACCTGGATAAGATCCGGAAAATTAAAAATCCGGATGCACTTCTGAAAATTGCGAATTCCATTGCAATGTGTCAACCGGATTCTGTGTTGATCAACAGCGGATCAGTTGAGGACGTAAATGAGGTCAAGGCCATAGCGCTGAAAAAAGGCGAAGAAGCCACACTTCCCATGAAGAACCATACCATCCATTTTGATCTGAAGGATGAGCAGGGAAGAATTTTGGACCGGACATTTTATATTGCAAACGAAGGTGAAAAAATCAGCTCTCTGGCCAATAAAAAATTGCGGGACGAGGCCATCAAGGATATCCAAAAGATCATGAGCGGGATCATGAAGGGAAAGGTCATGATGGTTGGATTTTATATGAGAGGCCCCTTGGGAGCACCGGTTTCCAATCCTGCGATTGAGATCACCAGCTCTGCCTATGTAACTCACAGCGCTGAACTGCTTTATCGAAATATTTTTGATGCCTTTGATAAAGAAGTTGAGCGTCTCGGGCATTTTTTTACCAATGTTCATAGTGAAGGCCTGAACCGGTCCGAGGATTTGCCCAACGCGAGGGTCTTTATGGACAGGAGCTTCTGGACAACCTACAGCATGAACTGTACCTATGCCGGCAACACCCTGCTGCTGAAAAAAGGAAATCACCGGTTTGCTGTGGATAAAGCGGTCTATGAGGGAAAAGGGATGGAACTGGCCGAGCATATGTTCATCACCGGTATCAATGGGCCCAACGGCAGAATCACCTGGTTTACGGGCGCGGCACCCAGCGGGTGCGGTAAAACCACAACCGCGATGGCCGGCAGTCATTTTATCGGCGATGATCTGGCACAGATGTGGATTGACGAAAAAGGCAGCATCCGCTCCATCAATCCGGAAGCCGGGATTTTCGGGATCGTTGAAGACGTAAACCGGGAAGGCGATCCAATGCTGATGGAACTTCTCAGAAAATCCGGCACCGAGGTGATCTGGTCCAATGTATTGATCGATGAAGATGGCGTGCCGCAATGGGTCGGGAATGGAGAAAAGCCGCCGAAAAAGGGGAAAAATTTCCAGGGAGAGTGGGTTCAGGGAATGAAAGATAAAAATGGAAAGGAAATTCCATGCTCGCATCCCAATTCACGATGTACGCTATCTGCAAAGGCTCTCAGCATTTACTCCGAAACCTCTGAGAGTGCCGCAGGCGCGGAAACCCGAGTCATTACTTACAGCGGCCGGGACAGTGACACCATGCCGCCGGTGTGGGCTGCCAAAAATCCGGATCAGGGGGTTGTGATCGGCGCTTCGATCGTTTCAGCAGCCACAGCCACGGAAGTCGGTGCTTCCGGAGTGAAAAGAGCTCCCTGGGCCAATGCTCCGTTTATTCCGGGTCCTCTGGCGGATTACATGGATGTCCAGTTTCAGTTCTTTGGCAACAAAAAAATTGCAGATGATAAAAAACCGGTTATGGCCGGACTCAACTACTTCCTGACCGATGAAGCCAGAGGCGGAACATCCAAAAAGCTCCTGGGTGAGAAAAAAGATGTGAAGGTTTGGCTTTCCTGGCTGGAGCTTCATGCACATCAAGAGGTTAAGGTTATTGAAACGCCGATCGGATATCTTCCCAGATATGAGGATCTGAAACAATTATTCCAGACCATTATTCAGAAAGAGTATCCAAAAGAGCTTTATAACAAGCAGTTTTCGCTGTATATCGACAACATTGTTGCAAGAATAGACTTACAGAGTCAGGCTTATGGAAAAGAAGAGAATGTTCCTGCGAAACTTTTCGAGATCCTGAAAAAGATGCGGGAAGGGCTGATCGCTCTAAAAGAAAAATTTGGAGCCATTGTAACACCGGATCAACTCCAGATGTGATGGCGCTGTAAAAAATTGAGGTTCAGTTGCAGTCTGAAACCAGACCGACGGTTTTTAAAGTGATATTCAGTCGCAGGATGATTGTGGCGCTGATCATGGGGTTCGCCAGCGGATTGCCCCTTCTTCTGACCTTGAGTGTTTTACAGGCCTGGATGAAAGAAGAAGGGGTTGATCTGACGGTGATCGGTCTGATGACGCTTGTCGGCCTTCCCTATACCCTGAAATTTCTATGGGCCCCATTTTTTGATCGATACACCTTGCCTTTTCTGGGACGAAGGCTCGGGTGGCTTCTGCTCGCACAACTATTACTTGTTTGTGCCATCTGTTTTCTGGCTTTTACCGATCCTGGAAATCAGCCCTGGACCGTTGCTTTTGTGGCTTTCTGGGTTACTTTCTTCAGCGCTTCCCAGGATATCAGTATTGATGCCTATCGACGGGAAGATCTTCCGGATGCAGAGCTGGGATTAGGCTCATCACTGTATGTAAACGGTTACCGTGTAGGGATGCTTCTCGCTTCAGGCGGCGGTCTGATCATGGCGGATTTTATACCGTTTCGGATCGTATATCTGATCATGGCCCTCTGCATGATCCCAGGCATAATTACGACGATTGCAACACCAGAACCGGATGCCCCTTCCGGAACACCCGGATCCATGAAGGAGGCGGTTCTGGATCCCCTGTTTGAATATTTCAGCCGGACAGGGGCGGTGTGGATTCTGGCGTTTATCCTGTTCTATAAAATCGGGGATACCATGGCCAGTGCCATGACCACTCCATTTTATCTGGATATTGGATTTACAAAAACACAGATCGGAACAGTTGTGAAGCTGTTTGGGTTCTGGGCAACGATTGCCGGCAGTCTTGCCGGTGGCATTATTATGCTGAAAATCGGGATCCATCGCAGTCTGTGGATATTCGGTTTTTTGCAGGCCGCTTCAACTGCATTTTTTGCCTGGCTTGCCCATATTGGACCAAGTGTTCCGGGTCTCTCTGCTGTAATTGCGTTTGAGAATTTCAGCGGCGGCATGGGGACGACTGCATATGTGGCGTTTATGGCAAGCATTACCAATAAACGATTCACAGCAACCCAATATGCATTGCTTTCCAGTCTTATGGGGGTACCGCGAGTGTTTGCATCTGCACCAACCGGTTATTTTGCAAAACAGATGGGCTGGGAACTGTTTTTTATTTTCTGCGCCCTTGCCGCCATACCCGGGCTGCTGCTGATACTCACATTTACAAAACAGAACATTAATCATTCGAAATAGTTCTTTGGATTTGAAAATGACAAAAGAGATCAAAAAACAACATCAACAAAAACTCGCAGAACTCCTGGAACAGAGACGCAAATTGCTTTCCATGCCAGCAGAAAAGGCTCTGGATGAGATTCTGGAAGCTCCGGATGCGCTGCCCCTGGCCCACTCTTTTTCCGGGGAAGATTTTTACTTTTTAATCCATGACATCGGCCTTGATGATGCACTGCCCATTCTTTCCATGGCATCCTCATCCCAGTGGGAGTATATTCTGGATGTGGAAGGATGGCAGAGGGATAACGTCGTTCTGAATTCAACCCTGAAGTGGTTTGATCTGTTACTGCAGGCGGATGCAGACCGTTTTATCCAGTGGGTGCAGAATGAAAAACTTGAATTGTTTGAGTTTTGCCTATTCAAAACCATCGAAGTCCGGATACGGGAGCATGATGAAGATCCGGGTGTTTTTGGGGATGATTTCAGTACACTGGACGGAATTTTTTATTTCCGGTTCGTGAATCATGGTATGGATGATTCGCAGGAAGCGGAGTTCCTTCCGGAAAAAGAGGAGATCGTTCTTTCCCTGTTGAAAAAATTGGCGGATGCGGATCATGTTGTGTATCAGAAAATTCTTTTTGAATTCGCAAGCATCCTTCCGGCGGAGACTGAGGAAGAGATATACCGGCTGAGAAACGTCCGAATGGCGGAGAAAGGGTTTCTTCCTTTTGACGAGGCAATCGGGATCTATCAGCCGCTCCAGAGGGCAACCGAAATCAGCATGCAGAAAAGAATGAAGCGGCTTGGCGCTTCCCGGAAAAGCACTATCCCGTTGTCTCTATATCCGGTTTCCGTCATTTCCGGAGAGGATCTGTTTTCCAGAACCATGAATCAGATTGACGGAAGAAGCATGTTCTCTGCGCTTGAATCGGAATTTGCCGTTCTCTGCAACACGATTATAGCAGCGGACCAGAAAACCATACGGGAAAGGGTAGAATTGGCCGGAATTGTCGAAAAAGCCTGCGGATACATCAGCGTCGGGCTTCAAAAGCTTTCAGACAATATGGAAAAACCGCATATTGAATCTTTGATATCCCTGATTTCCGAATACCCGCTTTCCTATATTTTTAAAACAGGCTATGGCCTGGTTCTTGAGCTGAAATGGCGTATTGACCGATGGCTGAAAAAAAGCTGGTTTCAGAAGAACGGGTTGTCTCTGGGGTTCTGGGGCGAAGAATGGCTTGGTGTGCTCGGCGGTCTTCTTCTGAAAAACCCCCTTTATTTTGATAATTATGAGGCCGGAAAAATGTATCGCGAATTTACATCCATGACCGATATTCAGAAAACAGAGGAAGCCGTGTCCGACATTATCCGTTTTGATACGCTTCTTTCTGTATTGGATATCTCATTTGAACCGCTTTCCTCCTATTTTGTCACCTATAAAAATTTGTTGTTAACCGTATGGGCAAGAGCTCAGCTTGGACTGGACAGCAGGCTGCTGCCGATAGAGATTGATCGGTTCCGGGTTTTCTTTCAAACTATTTTTGAAGAATCCCCGGAAAGCCCGGGAAAAGGTACACAAACAGGTGAGCAGGCAAAAAAGCGGATAACAGTCAATGCAAAAACAACATTCGTCAATTGGATTTCAGCGAAAACCGGATGGATGGATAATGAAATAACCAACCGGTATGGTTCGATTTTTAATAAATTATTCCAGGAAATTGAAAATGAATATGGCAGCGTTTCTGCAAAAGATCTTGACCCGAGATATGTTCGTCTGTTTTTACTGCAACAGGATAAGGAAGAAACAGGCCGGCTTTAAACACTTTTGTATCGCTCATTATTACGCTAACCATAGCTATGAGAGGAAACCATGAGATTTGATGACCCCATCGATGATGATTCATTGGATGAAAACAAGGATGAAAACTATTTTGACGGAATCGAACATTCATCTTTTATCAAAAAGAAATCTATTTTTAAACTTTCGAATATCAAGAAGCGTATGCCGGTGCTGTTATATCTGACAGTGGGGATTGTGCTCATCGCTCTGATCAGTTTTTTTGCAGTAAAATCCGATCCGTCTTTTGATCCCGGGGATATTGAGGGAATGAATGACCGGCTCAAGCAGATGGAAGATCGGTTTATGGATCTGGGAGAGCTTGAAAAAAAAATCGCCGGTATGGAAAGCCAGATGGAAAAGGTCGACCGGCTGGAAAACCAGTTCAACACCCTTGAGCTGAATCTTGCGGCCAGATTGGAGAAAATAAAAAGTCCGGTTCAGGCACCGAAACAGCAGATTGCTAAGAGTGAGCAGAAAAGCGTATCCACAACCCAGACAAAGGCAGTAAAAGAGAAGAAACCGGTTTCTGCCGAAAGTTCGCCTGTCTATCATCATGTTCAACCAGGAGATACACTGTACAGTATCATCCATAAATACAATCTGAGTGATGATGAATTGAAAAAACTGAACCCTTCTCTTCCGGAAAGCCGGACGATCTATCTTGGACAGAAACTGCTGATTAAAAAATAGCAACAGGTTCGATTTCTTTGGGGATTCTTAATTTGGGTTGTTTATCTGAGTGAACTATGTTATCAAGAAATAAACAGAAATCAGCATTGGTTATCCAATATGAAACCTGGTTCATTTTATTCCATAACAAATTGAGATGAAAGCGGAAAAAAAGTCAAAAATTTATACTGAAAGTAAAAACAACCGTTTTATATATACAGTTTCTATTGAGAATTTGGAGGGTATCAGGAATGTCGGATTCTTCATCAGCATTCATGAAATTAAGAGAAGATGAACGGGAGATCAGAAAAACACTGATCATGGAAGCAGCCCTGAAGCTTTTTGAGACAAGGCTGTTCCATGAAATCGGCATGAGAGAAATTGCTAAAGAAGCCGGCGTATCCGCAGCCACCATTTACCGGTATTTCCCGAGCCGGGATGACCTTTTTATCGAAGCACTCATCCAGGATATGAACAATATAGAGAAAAGGCTGGAACAGGATGTGGCAGAAGGCAGAACCACCATTGAAGAGCTGGCGGTCGGGGTCGTTGATTATCTGATTGATAATGAAGCCACGTTTCAGATGATGTGTCATTTCATGATCCGCGGAGGAATCAATCCCCGTGTAATGAATAAATTCAACGCGGTTCAAATCTATTTTTTGAACATGTATGATGAGATCCTGAAGAAAGCAGGCCTGAAAGATAATGCAAAATATTTTACACACGCATTTTTTGCCTCATTGACCGGTGTGGTAATGACTTTTCGAAATTTCCCCAGCAAAGATAAAGAGGAAAAGAGGAGACACATGCATACCCTTGCCTTGTTGATCATGAAAGATGGTTTAACGCTGGACTCCTTGAAAAAAGTCACTTTAGAATCAAAGGGAGCGCAATAAATGACAGACAAATCCACATTCATGCGGATGAGGGAAGATGAACGCGAGATCCGGAAAACATTGATTATCAACGCAGCGATGATTCTTTTTGAGCGGATGCCTTTTCATGATATTGGAATGCGGGATATTGCCGCAGAGGCAGGGGTTTCAGCAGCATCTATTTATCGATACTTTCCAAGCCGGGATGATCTGTTTGCGGAAGCGCTTATCCGGGATATCATTATTGTGGAGCAGCGTTTTGAAAAAAGAATGGAGGATCAGAGCGTGTCTATTGAAGAGTTTGCCGTTGAGGTAAGCGACTACATCATTGATAATGAGCCGACCTATCAGATGATGAGCTATTTCATGACCAAAAATGATATGGAGCCTCAGATCGTCAGCCGTTTCAATACCGTCTCCCGGTATTTTCTGGATCTGCTGGATCAGGTTCTCATGCGGGCCGGGGCAAGCAAAGAAAAGGTACAGATCTATTCTCAGGCATTTTTTTCTTCCTTGACCGGAATCATCATGGTTTTTCGAAACTATCCGGGACGGAGCCGGGAAGAAAAACGAAGGCAGATTCACAAGCTTGCACTTCTGATTGCCGCCATTTTCCGGAATGGAATGGATCATCCAGGTTCGTCGACCACAGGAAGCTGAACAGGGTGGTTCTGCTCAGCTTCGAAATGGGTTGAGAACAGGATTTTTGTCAGGGCGGGCATTCTGCACATACAGACCGAAAAACCTCTGTTGAAAGATACCGGTCTCCCCGGTCAGGCAACAGCACAACAACCGTAGAACCCTTTGGTAAGTCTTTGGCCGCTTCCATTGCACCCCATAAGGCGGCGCCGCTGCTTATTCCGCAGAATATTCCCTCACGCAAGGCAAGATCCCGGACTGTATTGAAGGCTTTGTCATCATCACATATGATTTTTCTGTCCAGAAGTTCCGGCCGGTATATTTTGGGAACAATGGCCTCTTTCATATTTTTCAGCCCCTGAATTCTATGGTTGAGACCGGGTTCGATTCCAAGCACTTTTGTTCTTGGATTGTGATCGCGAAAGTATCGGGAGCAGCCCATGAGTGTTCCCGTAGTTCCCATTCCAGCAACAAAAAGATCCACATTGCCATCCGTATCCTGTATGATTTCAGGAGCAGTGGTCTGGTAATGGGATTCCCAGTTGGCGTCATTGTCGAATTGATTCGGCATGAAGTACTGATCACCATATTTTTCCATGATCGCATGTGCGCGGGCAATGGCACCATCGGTCTTGTCACAGCCGGGAGTCAGCTCAAGCTCAGCGCCCATGGCAAGCAGGGTCGACCTTCTTTCAATGCTGACACAGGCCGGCATGGTCAGTTTGATCCGGTATCCCAATGCAGCAGCGATCATGGCCATTCCAATGCCGGTATTCCCCGAAGTCGGCTCCAGAATGATCTGATTGGGTTTCAGCTTGCCGGAATCCATTGCCTTTTTGATCATAAAGTAGGCCGGTCTGTCTTTGACGGAACCTCCGGGGTTTGAACCTTCGATTTTGGCCATGATCCGCACACCGGTTTTATCGGTATCCCACATGCGTACAATCTCGACAAGGGGCGTATTTCCTATTGCATCGATAATGCTCATTTTTTACCTTTTTTTGTATCCATATCAGAATCTATATCCAACAAATAAGCCTGCACTCAAGTATCATGAGGATGAGCCTGGAATCAAGAAAGATTTGCCGGATCTCTGTTTTTCGGTTATAGGGAATCATGCGATGGCTTCTTTGAGAGAGAAAACAGGAGAATCATGCCATGAAAAAGATGGGAGACATGCTTTTACAGGAAAGCCCGTTTTCCGAAATCGTGATGGGAAACACCGCCATAGTCCGGGCAATGGTGGAAGCGGGAACCCAGGTTGTGACATCCTATCCAGGATCACCCACTCCGGAAATTGCTACTGCGATCCGCTCGATTCCTTCTTCCAAAAGACCTTTTTATTTTGAATTTTCCACTAATGAAAAAGTGGCGACGGAGGTTGCCTTTGGCGCAGCCATGAACGGGCATCTTTCCACTGTTTTTTTTAAAAGCGTCGGGCTGAATGTTGCTTCCGATTCCCTGGTACAGTTGGGCCTGATGCCGATCAAAGGCGGCATGGTGATTGTTCTGGGGGATGACCCTGGGGCGAACTCCTCTCAGAATGAACAGGATAACCGGCATTTTGCCCATATGTCCTATACCCCGGTGTTTGAACCGGCCGGCCCTGACGAAGTATACTCTTTCTATCTGGAGGCTGCCAGGATATCCAGGGAAAAACAGATGCCGATTATTGTCCGGCTGACAACCCATGTATGTCATGCAAAGCAGCGGGTCTGGTTCAGTCAGTGGAAGCAGGAGGCATATGATGCAACACCGCGCTTCAATCGTTCGGAAGGCCCGTTCATTCCGATTGCCTCCATGGTTTTTCCCAAAAAGAGAAGAGCCATAGCAAACCTTTCGGCTATCGAAAAGTATTCAGACAGTTCTGTTTTAAACCGACTGGTGAATCATCAGAACAGCCATTATGGAATTATTACTGCCGGATTGCCTTACCTGTCTCTTCTGGATGTTCTTGAAAAAGCCGGTGAACAGCCCGATATTTTGAAGCTTGCTGTTGTTCATCCCCTTTCCCGGAAGCTGGTAAAAGAGTTTCTGGAGACACATAAACAGGTTTTGGTTCTGGAAGAACTGGACAATATCCTGGAAAAGGAGATCAAGCAGATTGCCTATGAGGAAAAGGTAAACTCAAGAATCTTCGGAAAAGTGGATGCCGAGGACTGGATCGGAGAATATACGCCGGATAAAGTTTTTGATATCATGAAAAAGGTCTGGCCTGGATTGCTGCCGGAACGACCGGAGAAAAAACATCCAATGCAGGAAGCCCCGCCTCGGCCGGCCCAGATGTGTCCGGGGTGCGGACATCGTGCAGCTTTTCATGCAATCAAAAAGGCTATATCAGAACAGGATATCCGGGTTGCGGATATCGGATGCCATACCCTGGGGTTTCTTCCTCCTTACCGGATGGGGGATATGCTTCTGTGTATGGGTGCTTCCACAGGGATCGGCTCCGGGATGTCTTTATTCAACGATACCAGAAAGGTGATCGCTTTTCTGGGGGATTCTACATTTTTTCATGCCGGGCTGCCCGGTATCATCAACGCAATGTTCAATAAGCACAATCTGACCCTGATCATCATGGAAAACGGAACAACCGCCATGACAGGGCATCAGAGTCATGCTGCATCCGGAGAGAATTTCAATGAGCCGGTGGATGCCATACCGGTTCGAAAGGTGCTGGAGGGCTTAGGCATTCAACAGATTCATGAGGTTGACACCTACCAGATGGAAAAGCTGACAGATCTGGTCAAAAAGGCCATGGATGAACCTGGTTTGAGCGTCGTGATTGCAAAGCACCCCTGCATGCTGAAGCAGATGAGGGGGAAACGCCGTCAGACCGGATTCCAGATAACGCCGGTGGAAATCCAGCAGGATGACTGCACCCGTTCCTATGAATGCGTTGAGAAGTTCGGCTGCCCCAGTTTCATCCGGAACAAAGATGGAAGGATCACTATCAATCCGGATCTGTGCATTGGTGACGGTTCCTGTATCCGGGTGTGTCCTTCCAAGGCAATCCATATTCAGAAAAGGGATCAGAAATGAAAAATTTCAATATCTATCTCATTGGCGTCGGCGGACAGGGAATCGGTATGCTGAGTGAAATCCTGTTACGTGCCGCGGACAAGGCCGGATATCCGGTAAAAGGAGTCGACACCCACGGACTGGCCCAGAGAGGAGGGATTGTAACCTCCCAGATCCGGATAGGAGAAAAGGCCCATTCGCCGCTGATCACCGAAGGAGAAGCCGATCTCCTGGTGGCGTTGGAAAGGCATGAAGCGCTCCGGGGGATGAACATGGCCCTGAAAGCCGGCGGTACTCTTGTTTACTACAATGCAGTCTGGCAGCCTCTTGATGTGCGGTTGGGATTGAGTGACGAAATCGGAGAGGAGAAGATTCAGGAAGCGTGCCGTGAACGAAAAATCACAGAGATCAAGGTGTTTCATGACCATCTTTCCGATGCCCGGATGCAAAACATCGCCCTGCTCAGAGCCATCCATCAGAAAGGATTGATTCCGGGTCTGACCGAAGCGCACTACAAGGCTTCCATGGAAGATCTCATGGAAGGAGAGATGCTGAAAAAGAATCTGGATTTTTTCCAATCCAGAACCAATACAGATGCATGACTTCCGGTGATGCATGAATTTTTAGGGATCAATTTATTTATACAATTCCCCCCTTGAGGGGGGTTCAGGGGGGGTGTAGCAAAAGAAGGAAAAAGAGCATGATTCGACAATGCACGGAAAACGATATTTCCGAAATTTATGAAATTATCAATGATTCAGCCCAGGCCTATCGCGGCGTGATTCCTGAAGACCGATGGCATGATCCATATATGAGCCGGGAAAAACTGTCTCTGGAGATCCAGGACGGCATTCTTTTCTGGGGAGAGGAGCATGACAGCCGCCTGACCGGCATCATGGGAATTCAGGATAAGGGAGAGGTTACCCTGATCCGGCATGCCTATGTTCGAACCGGAATCCGGAACCAGGGAGTCGGAACCAGATTGCTGCGACATCTGGAAATTCTGACAATCAATCCGATAC
>CAMBQS010000024.1 GCA_945870015.1 Desulfocicer vacuolatum DSM 3385 | reverse complement strand
CCCTTGCTGATTGTAAAATCCGGAATCGTAATATGATGCTTGTTATACTTTATGATTGCGGAAAGAAGCGTATCCGATATCTCAAGGATGTTTTCCTTCCGTAAATTTTCAATAAAAGACTCCAGTGAAATTGTTCCGGAGCGTCTTGTTGATGAAAAGCCCTTTCCATTTATCTCAAACTCGGACTGAAAAATCCCTGATGTCCCGTTTAAAAAACTCAACTGTACCCTGGTACGGGCAGGATGAAATGAACCTGCAAAGCGGTAATCAATTTCATCGACATCAACGAAATCGGATAAAAATCCTCTGGGAAATGCCTTTTGTACATTCATATCCCCATTTGCATTCAAACTTCCAAAAGGCAAAATCAGTGATGCCTTTTCAATCTTCACCGTTCCGTTATCCATATGACAAAAGAGTTCCGCCTGATCAACCCGCGTTCCCATAGCATCGCCATCCAGACATCTTGCCACCATATCAATACGGGGATTTTCCAGGGAACCCTTTATGGAGCCTTTCACGGCAATGATTCCATGGACTTCATCATATAGTAAAAAAGATCTCAGAATGTCATTGATCTCTCCATCGATCTCGATTTCCAGCTCAGGCTGGAATTGATCGAAAACCTCCGTAATGCTTCCACTTGCTTTTACATGGCTTCCATTTTTGGTTATCAGATTTATTGAAAGCGGTGACAATTGATTGTGAGAAAGTCTGGTTTTCAAGCGCACCGAATCAAGCTGAGATCGAATGCTTTCCAGAAAGATTTCTCCTCCGGAAAGTTCAATAGAAATCACAGCCTCTTGTTTCAGCAGATCGGCTTTTTCAACTTCTATCCCTATTTTCGGCAAAATTATCCGCGTATCGGAACTGGTTTGGTATTGCAGTTCTCCTTCTCGCAGTATGGCATTCTCAATTTTCACATTCAGAGGGAACCCCGGTACGGACGTTTCTTCGGATGATTCTTCATTTTTTACCAGACTCTTGATCAGGTTCAGCTCGCCGGTCTCATCTTCATACAGTTGTACTTCCGGATTATTGAATACAGCCTTCTCAAAAGTCAAGATTCCGAGTGGAATGTCTGTCCAGGATATTTTTAAAAAAAGATGTGGCAAAAAAATAACATCTTTCCCATCCAGATCTTTCAACCGCAGACTCTCCATCTCGATCGATCCGGAAAAAATGGAAACCTTATGTTTTCCCCATTGTATCATACCAGGGATGCTTTTATTAATTTCAGACTGAATCATTTGTCCGGCATAATCTGTATGAAGAAAATAAAAAGCCGCAAAAAGAAAAAAGAATAAAAAGCTCCCTGACAGAATACAGCCAACCAATATGGTTTTCACCAATTTTCTCAAAATAAACCTGCTGTCATGCATATGCGTTTTAAGGATTACCTGTAAATTGATTGAACTTTTTTACAGCATCTTACATGAAAACACGGGTAAAAAAAACGCCTCAATTCCGATATAGGCCATAAAAATTATAAATACTACATATTGATAAAAAAAATTGACATAAAACAATATATTGTGATATTGCCTTTTTTTAAGCCATCATCAAAGAGGTGCAATATGATCACAGCAGACGAACTCAGGGTTTTGAATCACATCATCGAGGATATGGAGGATCATCCGGAATGTATTCAGCTCTCTCCGGAAGAGATGGATAAAATACTGGAAGAATATGATCAAATCAGCATCCGGGAACGATTTTTTCCTAATGTGCCTAAATTTTAATTGAATTTTTTTGTGCCGGTTTTTATTTGGTTTCCAACTGGCTGAAAAGATCTTTCAGGTATGCAAGACTAAGCCAGAGGTCCTTCTCCTCATGAGGCTCCAATGTAATGATTGGCAGTGATTTTTCTTTTCTTAAAAAATCAGTTACCGGAGAAAAATCGATCCCGCCCTTCCCCATTGGAAGATGTTCATCTTTTTCACCATGGTTGTCGTGCAAATGAATCTGGCCCAAATATGTCCCAAGGACATTCAGCCAGGATGAAAACGGAGTCCTGCCAAAAACAGCCTGATGGCCCACATCCAGACAAAAACCAACCCGATATTGTCTCAGCCTCTTAAAAAAAGGCAACATTTCATCCGGCGATTGCTCGTAAACATTCTCAAGCATGAGTGTAGAACCGGCCTTCTGAAGCTCTTCACCAAACCATCTCCACATTTCCATGCTTTGCTCAAACCAGGACTCCTTGAGATACCCATACCGGTCTTCCTCATATCCCAAATGGCAGACCACTGATTTGGGTTTGAATAACGGAACCAGCTTCAAGACCTGCTCAAAACGATAACGGGTAATTTTCCGTATACCTGGATCCGGTGATCCAGGTGACAAATCAAGAAATGGGCCATGAACGGTTATGGAACGTTTGTTTCTGTGAAAAGGAAGGACAACCTCTTTTATCTCTGAAACGGAAAAATTTTCCAGCGCATCCGCATCCAGACCAATTTCCGGATTCAGTCCGATTTTAATAAAAAGATCCGAATAGGTTTCATACAACATTCTGAAGGGAATGTTTACCTGAACTGCATCAATTATTTTTCGATCCATATCCATCCCAAGGATTCCCATATGAAAAAATTATACCTGGAATAATGCCTTTCATGATACGGTTCAACAACTCCACAAATAAGTCAAGATATAAATCAATACTGTCGGAAACAACAAATAGGCTTGACAAAAAAAAAAAACAGGTGTTATTTTGCGATTACGATAAAGTAATAATTTTGTTAAGAAATGATTTTCTGCTAAAGGCTGACAATATGAGATTCAGGAACCTCTTTCTATATATGACATGTATTATTACAATTTCAATCTACTCTGGATGCACTCATACAAAACCCAATACAGAAAAAATCGTCAAAAAGAATGTTAAACCGCCATTCATCACAAGCGTTCAATCCTGTCGAATCATCGAAAACAGTTATGTAGCAAGCACATCTCTCAATCTTGGAGAAAAAGGTACTTTCCGGATTACCGTAAACGATCAGAATCCGGATATCAAAAAACTTTTTATCCGGGGGTATTTTCCCAGAGAATCCGAAATCCACACTATCGAGTATGGCCCCCTTGAAGTTGATGCTCATGATAAAAAACGAACCAGTTTTTATTTAAAAGATCCGATCACTTTTGAAGGTGATCCAGGTGACTGGTTGTTCGAAGTACAGGCAGAGGATAAATACAACAATCTGAGCAACAAATACCGATTCCATGTGATTCTCCACTAAGAATTTAACCTGAAAACCAATTCCATATTGAAATATGTTATTGTATCTGAAACTATTTAGTTCACAAATGATCATTTTTTACCAAAAGGGGGAACCATGAAAGACCCGATTTTCGTTCCGATTCGAATCAATCAACTTAAAATCAAAAACCGAATTTACATGCCTGCCATGCATCTTGGTATGGCCGACAATTACCTCATTACAGATCAACTGGTCGATTTCTATGCGGAGAGAGCGAAAGGCGGAGCCGGCATGATTACCGTTGGATATGCCACAATCGATGAGCTTTCCGGAAATCCCCAGGTAATCGGTGCCCATCAAGATAACTTTATCCCGGGACTTTCCAGTCTTGCAGAAGCAATTACGCAGAATGGTTCCCGGTCCGCAGTACAGTTAAACCATTCCGGACGATACAATCACTCTTTTTTTCTGAACGGTAAACAGCCGGTTGCCCCGTCTGCAATTGCTTCCCGCTTAACACGGGAGACGCCGAAAGCCCTGGAGAAGGAAGAGATCAAGGAGATTATCAACCGGTTTGCACAGGCTGCCGAAAGGGTCCAAAAAGCCGGCTTTGACGCAGTAGAGGTGCTGAGCGGAACAGGATACCTGATCAGTGAATTCCTCTCTCCGATTACCAATCAGAGAGAAGATGAGTATGGCGGCCCCCTGGAAAACAGAATGCGGTTCGGCCTTGAAATCATGGCTGCCATCCGGAAAAAAGTCGGCCCCGATTTCCCGCTGATTGTCCGCATGAACGGCAATGATTTCATGCCGGGAGGCCAGGGACGGCATGAGTTGAAAAAATATGCAAAAGCACTATCCGAGTCAGGAAATGTCCATGCCCTCTGCATTAATGTGGGGTGGCATGAAGCCCGGGTACCTCAAATTGTCACCTCCGTTCCCCGTGGAGTTTTCGGGTATTTGAGCCGTGGTATCAAAGAGCAGGTTACCATTCCGGTAATTGCCAGCCATCGAATCAATGACCCCCAAACCGCACGCGAAATGATCGGCAATGGTATGTGTGACATGGTTGCGATGGGAAGAAGTCTGATTGCCGATCCATACCTGCCGGAAAAAATGAAATCCGGACGGGAAAATGAAATGATTCACTGCATCGCCTGTGCTCAGGGATGTTTTGATAATCTGTTTAAATTGAAATCTGTTGAATGTCTCTGCAATCCGCGAGCGGGGCATGAAAAAGAAACACAGATATCCAAAACCGACAACCCCAAAAAAGTAATGGTAATCGGTGGCGGTGCTGCAGGAATGAGTGCTGCATTGGCAGCCGGTGAACGCGGTCATCAGGTTACATTATATGAAAAATCAGATCGCTTGGGCGGACAGTTGTTTCTGGCAGCCGCTCCTCCTGGAAGAGATGAATTCGCGATACTGGCAAAAGATCTTTCCAGACAGGTGATGAGGAGCAGTATACAAACCGTCCTGAATACGGAAGTGGATGAAAACCTTCTGGAAAAGGAAAGGCCGGATGAGGTCATACTGGCAACCGGTGCAGAGCCTATTGTTCCACCGATATCGGGTCTGAAACTGCCCCATGTGGTGCAAGCCTGGGATGTGTTGCAGGATAAAATCTACACCGGTAAAAATGTGGTTGTGATCGGCGGGGGCGCGGTCGGCGTTGAAACCGCCATGTTCCTTGCGGAAAAAGGAACCCTTTCCGGCGAGGATGTGAAATTTCTCCTGACCAATCATGCAGAAGATCCTGAAACCCTGTGCGAACTGGCCACAAGAGGCACGAAAAATATTATCTTGATTGAAATGATGGAAGCAATCGGAAAAGATATCGGCAAATCAACCAAATGGTGTATGTTCCAGGAAATGGAACGAAGTCGAATCGACCGACGGATCGGTACCAAAGCGCTTGAAATTACCCAAACCGGTGTAAAAGTTCAGGCCGGGGACAAAATTGAAGAAATACCAGCCGATACAGTTGTGATTGCCGCCGGCTCCAAACCATTGAACGCACTTTCCAACGTATTGAAGAAAAAAGGAATCCCTTTCCGGACAACTGGTGATGCAGACCACGTTGCCCAAGCCATCGACGCCATACACAACGGCTTTTCTGCTGGAAAGAGCATTTGACAATACACAAAAAAAGCCACGTCTGACATCTGGACGTGGCTTTTTATTTTACATGCAATGTGGAGAAAATGATCGAATGGGTCAGATACCATTTGTTGTGACAATACTGGGATCCGGAACCTGTGTCCCGTCCCTGACGCGCAGCGCATGCTCTATTCTCATGGAAATCGGTAATCAAAAGTTATTGTTTGATTCTGGACCGGGAACCATGAGGCGGTTGCTGGAGGCGGGTGTCACCATTTATGATATTTCACATATCTTTTACAGCCACCTCCATCCGGATCACACCGGTGAGCTGGTACCCTTTTTATTTTCCACCAAATATGCAAACTTCAGCCTGAGAAAAACACCGCTGACCATACTTGCCGGACACGGTTTTTCCCGTTTTTTTAAAAAACTGGAAGATGTATATGGACAATGGATAAAATTGGAGAATGATTCTCTGAATATTATCGAACTGGATAACACAGACAAGGATTTCATCCGATTTCCGGATTTCTCCGTTCACTCTATCCCGGTAAAGCATAACGATGAAAGCCTTGCTTTTAAAATCGCAGCCCCGGATGGAAGAACGGTTGTCTATTCCGGAGATACGGATTATACCTCCAATCTGGCTGATATTGCTGCTGGAACCGATCTGTTCATCTGTGAATCCGCTTTGCCGGATGATATGAAAATTCCCGGTCACCTCACACCTTCCCTTGCCGGAAAAATTGCGTCGGAATCCAGGACGAAAAAACTACTGCTGACTCATTTTTATCCGGAATGTGAAAAAGTTGATATTGCAAAAGAGTGCCACAAAACCTATAGTGGCGATCTCTTGCTTGCAGAGGATTTGATGAAAATTGAGATTTTATGAACAGGTAATTCATTAACCAGCCGGAAAAAATAAAGATCAAATGAAATACTACCCTGTCAATCTGGATATCCGTGGTCGAAAATGCCTGGTTGTGGGAGGCGGAGCGGTTGGAACGCGGAAAGTCAGCACACTCGTCAAGTGCGGTGCAAAAGTTACCGTTGTCAGCCCGGTCGTTTCCTCCAAACTGACGGATCTTTCCGCAAAAGGGGTAATTCAAATCAAACTGCGGGAATACTGTTCATCGGATGTAAACGACATGTTTCTCGTCATCGGAGCAACCAGTGATGAAAAACTGAACTTCCGAATCAGTGAAGATGCGGAGCAGAAGAACCTTCTTTGTAACATTGCGGACGTTCCGGAAGCATGCAATTTTATTTTGCCCGCAATCGTCACAAGAGGTGATCTGATCATAGCGATCTCCACTTCCGGAAACAGTCCGGCCTTTGCCAAAAAGCTGCGGAAAACTCTCGAAAAACAGTTTGGAGAGGAATATGCCCTTCTTCTGAATCTGATGGGTGCGATCCGGAAAAAGCTGCTCGCCAATGCCCATGAACCCGAGGCACACAAACATTTATTTGAACAGCTTCTCGACGCCGGGATATTGGATATGATACGGGATAATAAAATAGCGGATGTCAATATCCTGTTATTGAAAACCCTTGGAAAGGGATATTCATTTGAAACCTTACTCCCTGAAAAACAAGTAATTGATTGAGGGCTCATGGAAAGCATCAACCTTATTGTCATCCTGTTCTATGTAACCAGCGCGGCATTCTATGCCATTTATTTCATCAAACAGAAAAATTTTTTGCATCACATTGGTTATTATCTTCTTTTTACAGGTTTTATCATTCATATCCTGGGTATTGGAACGCAGTACGTCAACACCGGCATTTTTCCGGCAGGCAATCTCAAAGAAAACCTGTCGATTATGAGCGGAGCCGTTGCCGGGGTTTTTCTGCTGTTGAAATATAAATTCAACCTTAAAATACTGGGAACCTTTACGGCACCGCTATCGGCCATTGTGATGATGATCTCTTTTCTTCTGCCGGGTTATCCATCTGAACCCAATCTGGTTTTTAAAAATTTCTGGCTCATTACCCATGTATCCATTATTTTTATCGGGGAAGCCTCCTTTGCGCTGGCTTGTGGTGCCGGCATACTTTACCTGGCCCAGGAGCATGCCATTAAAACGAAAAATCACGGTTTTTTTTACAAACGACTCCCATCCCTGGATCTCATTGACTCCACTGGATATGCTTGTATTGTTGTCGGATTTACCCTGTTAACCATCGGTCTTGTTACCGGATCCATTTATGCCAAATCCGTCTGGGGACGATTCTGGTCCTGGGATCCCAAAGAGGTCTGGTCAATGATCTCATGGCTTCTGTATGCAGCGCTTCTCCATCAGCGACTGACCATGGGATGGAGAGGACGAAGGGCCGCCATTATGTCGATCGTTGGCTTTGCCGCACTGATGTTTACTTTTTTTGGAGTGAATTTTCTGTTAACAGGTCATCATGGCGAATTTACCAAATAATAACAAAATGCATGAAATCATATTGCTGGGAGTAAATCATACGACTGCACCGGTAGAACTTCGGGAGTGCCTTGCTTTTTCCAGCCAGGAAGCAATTGAAGCCCTTGATTTACTTGGCAAAGACCCGGCAGTCAATGAGCTTCTCATTTTCTCCACCTGCAATCGTGTTGAAATACTGATGACCGCAACAGACATCACGGCAGCGATTCATGCTGCAAAAACACATATTTCAAAATCCAAAAACATCGAGCCGGGAAAATATGAACAGGCACTGTATATACTTCAAGGAGAAGATGCCATCAAACATGTGTTTCGGGTGGCATCCAGTCTGGATTCAATGATCATCGGCGAACCTCAGATCCTGGGACAGATCAAAGAAGCCTACCGGATCGCAACTGAAAACAAAACATCCGGCGTGATCTTGAACCGGCTGCTTCACCGTACCTTTTTTGTAGCCAAAAAAGTACGAACGGAAACCGGAATCGGAGGAAGTGCGGTGTCCATCAGCTACGCAGCCGTTGAATTGGGCAAAAAAATCTTCGGCAGCCTCGAAGGGAAAAAGGTTCTTCTGATTGGTGCCGGTGAAATGGCTGAATTGGCTGTCGAGCACACCATTCAAAACCGGGCTTCTGAAATATATGTGGCCAACCGGACTTTCCGACGGGCAGTAGAGCTTGCAGATCGTTTTCAGGGCAAAGCCCTCCGTTTTGAAGAAATTCCAGATAGCTTGAAATTGGTTGATATCATTATCAGTTCGACAGGTTCACCGGATTTTATCATCTCCAGTGAAATGGTGAAAGACAGCATGAGGCTGAGAAAAAACCGCCCCATTTTTTTCATTGATATTGCGGTTCCCCGGGATATCGATCCTGCAATCAATCGAATCAGCAATGCATATGTGTATGATATTGATGACCTGAAAAGTGTGATTGATGAAAATCTGGAAGAACGAAAAAAAGAAGCGGTCAAAGGCGAAAGAATTGTGGATGAAGCGGTCATCAAATTTATGGAATGGTATAAAAATCTGGAGGTGGTACCTACAATTATATCCATGAAAAACAAGCTTGATGTGATTGTAAAATCAGAAATCGAAAAAACCCAATCCGCTTTGAAACACTTACCTGAGACAGATCTGAAAGTCATAACCCGTATGACGGACTCCATCATTAAAAGATTTATGCATGATCCAACCCTCTTTCTGAAAGGCAATGGATGCCATGGAGATAAAGAAATCTATCTGGATGCAACGCGCAAGCTGTTCAAACTGGATGAATAGCTCCATCTGAAGAAAACAGCAAAATTGCGCTATGATGATAAAAGCCGGATCCAGCGCGGAACTCATTTTATTCTTTACAAAAACATTTTTACTTGATAATTTTTTACTCTTTTATACCTGTTCGACAAGTTATCAAGAATGAACCAACACTGTAAAGGTTTTGCCATGAAAAAAAAAGATCTTGAATTTTTTAAAGAACTTCTGACACAAAGGCTGGAAGACCTTTTGCATCAGGCGGATGATACGGTATCCGGTATGACCGATCAAAAAGAAAACTTCCCGGATCCTACGGATAGAGCTTCCCATGAATCCAATCGAAATTTCATGCTCCGGATTCGGGACAGAGAGCATAAACTCATTAAAAAAATAAAAAGTGCGCTGGAACGTATTGAAACCGGAACTTTTGGCATCTGCGAACAATGCGAAGAAGAAATTTCCATCGAACGGCTAAAAGCACGCCCTGTTACCACTCAATGTATTGATTGTAAAAGCAAAGAGGAGGCATTAGAAAAAGCCCTTGGATTATGATGAGACGCAACGAATTGATCTTCATATCCACTCCACGGCATCTGACGGCACACTGACACCACATGAAATTCTATTGCTGGCTGAGCAGCTCGGTATCAGAGCGATTTCAATAACCGACCATGATACAATCGAAGGTACGGAACAAGCTGTTTTATATAAAAAAACCTTGCCCATTGAATTTATTACCGGTGTTGAGATCAGTTCAAACCCTCCGTTTTCACTTCCATCAACCGGGAGTCTCCATATCCTGGGGTATGGCATTCAAACCAGCCATTTGGAACTAAAAGCCGCGCTCAGCCGTCTCCGGACTGCCAGAAAAAACAGAAATCCGGAAATACTCAAACGGCTTGCAGACATGGGAATCCGGATTACCCCTGAAGAAATCAGAAAAACAGTAGGCCCAGGCCAGATTGGAAGGCCGCATATTGCCCAGGTATTGATTGCCAAAGGGGTGGTTCAAAATATGGATGATGCATTTGAAACATACCTTGGAAAAAACCGACCCGCGTATGTTGAAAAATATCGAATTGAGTGTGAACATGCGATTCAACTGATCCGAAGTGCCGGAGGCATACCGGTGCTGGCCCATCCTGGTATCATCAAGACGGCTGATCCGGATGGTTTGTCCATTCTTGTCTCAACATTGAAAGAGATGGGACTCATGGGCATCGAAGTTTATTATCCAGGCCATTCCAAAGCCCAGATCGATCAGTATCTGCAACTTGCGAAAGGCAAAAATCTATTGGTAACCGGAGGTACGGATTTTCATGGCCGAATGCATCCGAAAATTCAGATGGGAAGCGGACGGGGCGATACCTTTGTTCCTTATTCACTTTATGAAAAACTGATTGAAATGATATGATTTCAGAATTGGAAAACAGTATTCAGTATGTTTTTATCGATAAAAATTTACTGAAAACAGCTTTATGTCACAGCTCCTATATAAACGAGCAAACCGATGAAAAGCTTGCAGACAATGAAAAATTGGAATTCTTAGGCGATGCGGTTTTAAACCTGACCGCCGGTCATCTGCTGATGGAACATTTCCCGGATCTTAATGAGGGAGACCTCTCCAGAATGCGCGCGAATCTGGTGAATGAAACCAGGCTTGCCTCCATTGCTCGAACAATGAATCTGGGAAAATTTTTAAGGCTGGGAAAAGGCGAGATTCAAACCCAGGGGCATGAAAAAAACTCCATTCTTGCAGATGCATATGAGGCCATTATTGCTGCTGTTTACCTGGACAAAGGGTTTGATGCTGCCTTTCAGCTTGTGAAATCACACTTCACGCCGTTGCTGCATTCGATTTCAAAACCAATGGCCAACATGGATTATAAAAGCAGACTTCAGGAAATTGTTCAGTTTTCACACAAAGCCATCCCTTTGTATCAAATTATTGAAGAAAGCGGGCCGGATCATGACAAGACATTTGTCGCTCAGCTTAAGGTTAAAGACATTATCACCCTTGGATCTGGCAAAAGCAAAAAAATAGCGGAACAGGAAGCTGCAAAACAGGCCCTGATCATTCTTGAAAAATCAACCCCGGATGCACCATAGGAAACCACCCTTTATCATACCCATATTCCTGCCCCATCAGGGATGTCCGCATCAGTGCGCCTTCTGTAATCAGAACCGTATTTCAGGCGCACCTTCCGGGTTGCTCTCAAAAAGCGCCCTGACAGAAGAAATCAACAGATACCTATCCTTTGAGAGAGATAAAGAAAAGGAAGTACAGATTGCATTCTACGGTGGAAATTTTTTAGGACTCCCATTGCCATCAATTATCTCATTGCTGGATGAGGCAGAAAAATTCATTCAAGCGGGACCGGTGAACAGTATCCGTTTCTCAACCCGGCCCGATACAATCAATGACCAGCTCCTGGATCAACTGACAAACTATGCTGTATCCACCATTGAACTGGGTGCCCAGTCCATGGATGATCAGATACTTGCCCTTTCAAACCGGGGCCATACCGCAAACGACACATTCAGAGCAGCGAGTTTGATTCAGGAAAAAAAATTTCATCTGGGATTGCAGATGATGACCGGACTGCCCGGCGATAATGGAAAACAATCCATTGAAACCGCTCACCGGATTGCTGCCCTGTCTCCTGATTTTGTAAGGATTTATCCGACCGTTGTTTTATCCGGGAGTCCGCTTGCACGATCTTTTAAAAAAGGAGAGTACAATCCCATGCCCCTTGAAGAAAGTGTAAAGCTGGTAGCAAAAATCTATTCCCTATTCATGGAAAAGAATATTCCGGTTATCCGGATGGGGCTTCAGGCTTCCGATGGGCTGGAAGATCATGAAAGCATTCTGGCAGGCCCCTATCATCCGGCATTTGGGCATCTGGTATTTTCAGAAATTTTTCTTGAAAAAATCAAACTGCAATTACGGAATAGAAAGGATGTCTCAGGCAGGTGTCTTATACTTTATGTCCATTCAACAAGCATTTCAAAAATAAGAGGACTGAACAATCAAAATATTACAACAGTAAAAAACCTGTTCCAATTAAAATCCATCCGTGTTTTGGCGGATGATTCCATACCAAAAGATCAGCTCACCGTGGACATCCATGGTTAAGGAACATCTGATATTGCAGCAGGATCAGTTTGATTTTTCCTTGGGAAGCCGTACCATCATCACCGGCACATGGGATCTTCGTAATACCTGTTCAACGGTTGCACCGATCCCTTTATCCGTATCATTTACCTGTCCATAACCACCGATCACAATCAGTTTACAATCTTTTTCTATTACCTGGGCAAGAATTTCATCCGCAGGGTTTCCGGATTTAATCAGAATTTCATCTTTGATAAAACCCTGTTCTCCAAAACAAGAGGTTTCTCCCTGACAAAAATGGCTGAGTACCCTTCGAATGGTCTCGCTCTGCTTTTTCTTACCAATCAACGCCTCCCGTGCATCGATCTGATTCTGCGTCCTTACTTCTTCCCACTGTTTTTCACCTTCTTCACCGGCCAGCTTTTCATCCAGTCCCGGCTCATTGGATTCAACATGTAAAATAATCAATTGTGCTTCATATAAATTTGCCAGACTGACCGCATATGCAAAAGCGTGTCGTGCATTTTCGGAAAGATCTGTTGCAAAAAGGATTCTGTCGATTTCAACTTTGGGAAGCGCCATTCATATTCTCCTGCTTGTGATGAACACAATACAATTTCTTTTTCACTGTACGGCAGATTCTGAGTTATCAAGTTTACTGCTTTGCTTCAACAGGAATTTATCAATCCTCAAAGAATGCAGAAGCATTTTTTAAAAATCGGTTTTGAAAAACTGCTCCGCTTCTGTCATGGAATCTGCTTTCTGAGTATACTCCGTCGGAACCGTTCCTTCTTTAAAGCATTCAAATATTGTTCTTTTTGACTCTGGAATGGGAAGTTTTCCGGTATCAGCATCAATTTGCACAAATACCACGTCCTTGGGCACCTGAAAAACACGAACCGGTTTTCCCTCCAGGATTCTTTGCATAAACCCGAGCCAGATCGGACTTGCCGCCCTTGAACCGGTTTCTCCCTTCCCCAAAGTCTTTTCATCATCAAACCCGACCCATGTACCTGTAACATACTCTGGAGTGTATCCAATAAACCACGCATCAAACAGGTCGTTGGTTGTTCCGGTTTTGCCTGCAACAGGGCGATTCAGAGCCGCGACGCGTCTGCCCGTGCCATTTTTCACAACACCTTCCAGCAGACTGGTCATAACATAAGCCGTGCTTTCACTGATCACTCTCTCCCTTTTGGGAAGATTTTCTTCCAAAACAACTCCGTCACGATCAACAATTTTCGTGATAAAAATCGGATCAACCCGATTTCCTGCATTGACAAACACAGAATAAGCATTCACAATTTCCAGAAGAGATACGCCGGAAGATCCCAGTGCAATGGACAGGTTATGGCTTAAATTGGACGTAATCCCTAATTTGGCTGCATACTTGATTGCATATTCAACTCCGATGCCCTGCAAGATCTTGATGGTCACAATATTATGAGATTGCTCCAGTGCATTTCTCAAAAGGGTCGGCCCAAAAAATTTGTCCTCATAATTTTTGGGTTTCCAGGTAAAATCATGTTCTATATTCCGGAACACAATGGGCGTATCTAAAATTTCGGTTGCCGGTGTATACCCTTTATCAAGGGCTGCCGCGTATATAACGGGTTTAAATGCAGACCCAGGCTGGCGTCTTGACTGGAACGCACGGTTGAACTGGCTTTTTTGAAAACTTTTTCCTCCAACCATTGCCTTGACATAGCCGGTTTCCGCCTCAATACACAAAAGAGCCGATTCGGCGATCGGGTCCTGTTCCAGGGAACATTCCCACAAATCCTCTTCATCAGATTTGGCCTTTAGCCCGACCGTAACCACATCACCAATACGAAGTGCCCCATTGGGTTTCCCTGTCCAGGACAGTTCTTCATTTTTAATCCTGCCAACTCTGTTGCCGATTCGAACCGTGACAAATGAATTGATATCATCCACTTCGATTACAATCGCCTTTGTTATTGTTCCCGGTTCCAGAAATGTTGTTTCAAGCGCTCCCCGAAGTTCCTGAGCATAACCCTCAATTTCATCGGATGACAGGTGTTGAATCGGACCACGATATCCATGGCGTTTATCCAGCTCTCTGAGGCCTTTCTCGATTTCCTGGACTGCGATTCTCTGCATGTCCGGATTGACGGCGGTATAAATTTTCAACCCTCCATTATACAAGAGCGCCTCTCCATATTTTTTTTCAACATGGCGCCGGACATGTTCCGTATACCAGGGTACTTCTTCGATATACCAGTTTTTACGGGGTTTGATATCCAGCTTTGTGTTTATCGCTTCCGTGGCTTGAATATTCGTTATATATCCTTCCGCAAGCATCCGGTTCAAAACATATATCTGCCTTTTTCTCGCCCGGTCCGGATATCGGAATGGAGAATACCGGCTCGGTGCCTGGGGAAGCCCTGCCAGAACCGCACATTCCGCCAGATTTAATTCCTGTACCGACTTTCCGAAATAATTTTCTGCTGCCGCCTCAATTCCATAGGCTCCGTGTCCAAGATAAATCTGATTCAGATACAGAAACAGGATCTCATTCTTTGTAAATCGTTTATCAATCCGATAGGAGAGAATCGCTTCTTTTATTTTCCGGGTATAGCTCCTCTCCGGGGTAAGAAGAAAAGATTTTGTAACCTGCTGTGTGATGGTGCTACCACCCTGAACAATTTCCCCTGCTTCGATATTTTTAAACATCGCCCGGATCACACTCACAAAATCAATACCTGTATGCTTGTAAAACCGCGCATCTTCGGCAGCGACAAAGGCATCGATCAGCATCTCCGGCGTTTCAGAAAAAGGAACCAGGATGCGGCGCTCTTTGAAAAACTCGGCAATCTTTTTCCCATCATCGGAATATACCATTGTGACTACAGGGGGGTAATAATCCTTAAGAGATGATATTTTGGGTAAATTTTCCTGAAGATAATAATAATACCCTGTGGCTGCCAATCCACCGCATATGAATAACAAGATCATCGTATACAGAAAAAGCCGGATAATTCTTGCCCCAAACCCTTTCTCTTCCTTATGGGCCCGCTTTTCCAATATCTGTGACATACTTTTCTTCTGGGTCATACATCCATACCGTACATAAAATTATTGTCTAAGAAATTAACCGGTTATTAAGCTTTTCTTGGTATCAGATATCCCTTTATTAAGCAAGACGGGATTCCGGGCCGGAATGTAATTGCTTGCCAATACAGTGAATACAGAATAGATGATTTTCGCATTTTGCTTTGAAAAGGATTATATGATTATATAGAATGTTGTTTTTTTATTTACAGAAAACAATTTGACAATAACCCGGATATTACTTAAAAAAAAGATTTTTTACAAAAAAAGAGGATTTTTGATACAAAGGGGAGTATGATGGCAATAAAACTTGATTTCAGCAAATTAAATGGACTTCTTCCGGCAATTGTACAGGATTATGAGACCGGTGAAGTGTTAATGCTTGCGTTCATGAATGAAGAAGCATGGGAATCCACTCTTTCCACCGGAAAGGCGACGTATTACAGCCGCAGCCGCCAAAAGCTCTGGATCAAGGGGGAGACTTCAGGCCATATTCAAATGGTCAGAGAAATCCGTATTGATTGCGATAATGATACGGTTCTTCTGAAAGTCAAACAAGTTGGAGATGCTGCCTGCCATACGGGATATCAGTCATGTTTTTACAGAAAAATTGAAAATGGTTCCATTCAAATTTCGGGAAAGCTTATTTTTGATCCCAAGGAGGTTTATAAAAAATGAAAAATATATTAAAACTGGGAATCCCCAAAGGAAGCCTCCAGGATGCTACAATCGCTCTGTTCCGGCGTTCAGGATGGAAAATTACCGTCAGTGGAAGAAGTTATTTCCCGGAAATCAACGATGACTCCATCAATTGTGCCTTATGCCGTGCCCAGGAGATGTCCAATTATGTTCAAAACGGAACGCTCGATGCCGGTCTTACCGGCAAAGACTGGATCGCTGAAAACAAATCAGACGTTCATGTGGTCTCTGATCTGGTTTATTCCAAGGTAAGCGCCCGCCCGGCTCGCTGGGTGCTTGCAGTGGCCTATGACTCACCGGTAAAAACCCTGAAAGATCTGGAAGGAAAAACCATTTCCACGGAACTGGTTGGTTTTACAAAAAGATATTTTGAAGAGCGGGGTATTACGGTTAATATTGAATTTTCATGGGGAGCCACGGAGGCCAAGGTGGTCTCCGGTCTCGCAGATGCCATTGTCGAGATTACAGAAACCGAAAGCACGATCAAAGCGCATGGTTTGAAAATTATCCATGAACTCATGCAGACCAATACTCAGTTGATTGCAAACCACGATGCATGGAAGGATCCCTGCAAAAGGGAAAAAATCGAACAGATTGCCCTGCTTTTAAAAGGATCATTGCTGGGTGAAAAGCTTGTTGGACTGAAGATGAATGTTCCGGAAACCAAAATCAAGGCCATCGTGGAGTTATTACCCAGCCTCAATGCACCCACGGTTGCCCACCTGTATCAGTCAGACTGGTTTTCCGTGGAAACCGTGGTTGATTCCGGGGAAGTCAGAAGGTTGATTCCAAAACTTCTGAAAGCCGGTGCCGAAGGGATTATTGAATATCCCTTGAATAAGGTTGTCTGAGCTGACTTTTTTTAACCAAGGGGGGGATAGGTGAGCCATATTGCAAAAAGGGCAACTGAAATGCCGCCCTTCATTGTCATGGATGTGCTTGAGCGCGCCCAGGCAATGGAACGGGAAGGGATTCATGTTATCCATCTGGAGGTCGGCGAGCCGGATTTTAATACCCCGCAATGCATCCGGGAACGGGCTATCCAGGCTTTTGAACAGGGGCATACCCATTATACGCACAGCCTTGGCAGCCTGGATCTGCGGGAAGTGATCTGTGCGTATTATGATCGAACCTACAAGGTTCAAATCCATCCGGATCAGATCCTGATCACCTCCGGTACATCGCCTGCCATGTTTCTCCTTTTTTCTGCACTGCTTGAACCCGGAGAAGAGGTGATTGTTTCCGATCCCCACTACGCCTGCTATCCCAATTTTATTCGCTTCCTGCAAGGGAAGCCTGTATTTGTTCCGGTACATGAAGAAGATGGATTTCAATACCAGCCGGATGAGATTCAAAAAAAAATCTCTTCCAGAACAAAAGCCATCTTTATCAATTCCCCGTCCAATCCGACCGGCAACCTGCTCTCCGAAAAACGGATGAAGGCCATTGCTCAATTTTCCCCATACATCATATCGGATGAGATCTATCACGGCCTGGTGTATGAAGACCGTGCCCATTCCATTCTGGAATTTACAGACAACTGTTTTGTTTTGAATGGTTTTTCGAAGCTGTATGCCATGACCGGACTGAGACTGGGTTACATCATTGCTCCCAGACCGTTTATTCGCCCCATGCAGAAAATCCAGCAGAACTTTTTTATCTCCGCAAACTCGGTTGTCCAGCAAGCTGGAATTGCCGCGCTGGAACAGGCGGGTGATGATGTGGAAAAAATGAAAACCATTTACAATGAACGCCGGCTCTATATGATCCGCCGGCTTCAAAAAATGGGTTTTGGAATCACTGTACCCCCGACCGGCGCTTTTTATATATTTGCCAATGCAAAACATCTTTCCAGTGATTCCTATAAACTGGCTTTTCACATTCTGGAAAATGCCCATGTGGGTGTTACGCCGGGTATTGATTTTGGAAAAAACGGGGAAGGATATATCCGGTTTTCCTATGCCAGCTCCATGGAAAAAATCATAGAAGGCATGGACCGGATTGAACACTACCTCAAACAGTATAATGGAAATCTATGATCATCAAATCCGCTGAATTTGTCACAAGTGCTGTAAAAAAAGACCAATACCCGCCTTCTGAACTTCCGGAAATCGCTTTTGCCGGAAAATCCAATGTGGGAAAATCTTCTCTGATCAATACACTCTTGAACCGGAAACAGCTTGTGAAGACCAGTTCCACTCCCGGAAGAACCCAGCTCATCAATTTTTTCCGGATCAACGATGCCATGATGTTTGTGGATCTGCCGGGGTTTGGATACGCCCGGGTGCCTGAAAAAATCAGAAAAGAGTGGGGTCCCATGATTGAAACCTATCTCACCAGCCGGGAAACCCTGCGGGGCGTTGTCCTGATCATGGACATCCGGCGCGAACCAGGAAAGTATGAATTTGATTTGATGGACTGGTTGTCCCATCATAATATCCCGTGCCTGCCGGTCATGACCAAAGCAGATAAACTCAAAAAAAACGCTCGGATATTGCAGCATCAGAAGGCTGCGGAAATCCTGGGTATGGAACAGAATGACCTTCTTCTTTTTTCAACAAAATCCCGTCAGGGCAGGGAGATGGTCTGGGATGAAATCACCCGTCTGGTTCAGCCGGACATCCCGCTCGAAACCACTCAGACAGAAGATAAAAAATAAAGGGAACCTGAATGAATAACCCCGACCATCCG
>CAMBQS010000023.1 GCA_945870015.1 Desulfocicer vacuolatum DSM 3385 | reverse complement strand
GACCTTGCCACCGGAGATATCAGTACGATTGTCGGGTTGACCGGAGAGGCAAGTGGGACTTTTTCAATCAGTTTTGATGAATCATCAATTATCCAAATTGCATCGAATATGTTTGGGGAAGAAATAAAAAAGCTGGATCGAGATGTTTCTGAGGTTGCAGGTGAACTGGCAAATATGATTTCCGGACAGGCCCGGCGTGAAATTGAAAACATGGGCCTTCGCCTGGATGGTGCGATACCATCCATTTTTTCCGGGAAAAACCATACAATCTATCATATGACCGACGGTCCGAAAATCGCGATTCCCTTCATCATGGATAAAGGATTTTTTACAATGGAGATATGTTTTGACTTTTAGCTCAGGTAACAAGGTTTGTATGGCTCGGTCAATAGAACAGAAAAATCTTTAAAAGCATCTTAACCGATGCCGGGGAATCGTAATATTATCCTGACACTACATATCAACAAGATGCGAATTCAAATAATTTTTCTGGTCATCATTTTGCAGAACAAAAGCCACACCAAGTCCATGTGAGGTGGTTCTTGCCACACTTCCGGTCAGCTTGATATTCTCATGTCGGCTTGGAAGTGAAAACGTCATTGAGATGTTCTGACCAATTGGGAGCAGATGGCGTGTCTCGATAAACGCGCCTGTAGTACTGATATCTTGAATAAATTCCTGGTAGGCTCTGTCATCTGTGGCATAGTTCACGGAAAGAAAACATGGTTTTCTTGGATATGTTCTTTTTTCCCTGGGCATAGCCATGTTGATCCTTCCATTCCATTCAGAAGCGCTTTCAACAGGCGTATAATCAAAATGCATATCATCATCCAGCAAGGCCTTTTGCCTCTTCCTGAATCCCGATATTTTTCCACCTGATTCGATTTCCTGTGCCTCAGAAGATAGTTTGCGGATAATTTTTTGGAAAGGGGAACTGTTTTGCTCATCCATGCTTCATCTTGCCCGTATTATAAATTTTTTAAAAAAATACCGCCCAAAAAATTACTCCCAAAATAGCAATAACACAAACAAATAATTAGGGATTATATTCATTAACATCTACATGCCGATGTTATAAGTCATGAATAGTTATATGTCAAAAGAAAAACCAGATCCTATTGAATTATCGATAATCCCGATAATCAATATTATACTGTTTTGCTTTATACGAAAATTTCCTTACAGTGGTTTCAAGCATCATGGCTGCCGTGGAAATATTACCTCTTGCATTTTTCAATGCATCAATAAGCATACACTTTTCCAGATTTGCCACTGCATCATCCAGGGATTGTGCAGGAAGTGTATTGGATTCCTTTCCTGTTTGTATTGTTGGTGGAAGATTATAACTATGAAGCACGCCTTCTTCACATAAAAGAACCGCTCTTTCAATACAGTTTTCAAGCTCCCGAACATTGCCCGGCCAATGATAACCCATCAGCATGTCAATGGCCGGTGTGGACAATCGCTTAATCTCTTTATGGTTTTCGTTTGAATATTTTTCAAGGAAATAATCCGCGAGCAGAAGGATATCTGTCTTTCGTTCCCGGAGGGGCGGCATATAAATTGGGAAAACATTGAGGCGGTAATAAAGATCTCCCCGAAAAACCTCCTGTTCCAAGGCCATTTCCAGGTTTTTATTGGTTGCGGCGATGATCCGGACGTCCACCTTGATGGTGTGATGTCCTCCTACCCGCTCAAACTCCCTTTCCTGAAGAACGCGAAGCAATTTAACCTGGACGTCCAAATCAATCGAGCCGATTTCATCCAAAAAAATGGTTCCTTTGTGTGCCAATTCAAATTTTCCGATTTTCTGTTTAATCGCCCCTGTAAAAGACCCTTTTTCATGACCAAACAGTTCACTTTCAATCAGATTGGAAGGAAGCGCTGCACAGTTCACCTTTACAAAGTTCTGTTTGGACCGGGGACTGTTATAGTGAATTGAGTTGGCAACGAGTTCTTTGCCTGTACCACTTTCACCCCGAATCAGTACTGTGGCATTGCTTTTTGAAACTTGTGAAATCATTTGATAAACTTCACGCATTTTATTGCTGTTGCCCACGATGTTGTTAAATCGATACTTATTTTCAAGTTCATTCCGGAGCCTTGTGTTCTCTTTTTTCAGATGTTCCTTTTCCGTACGTATTTTTTCAAGATTGATCACATGATTTGCAATCATTGTTGCAACAACCGAAAGATATTCCACCCCTTCTTTAAGAGAATAGGTTGCCTGATACACTCTGTCTACACTCAATGCCCCGATCACTTGATTGCCCTTTTTAACCGGAACGCAGATAAAGGATAACTCATCTTTCAGCTTTCTCTTTCGCGTTGCTGTCCGATCCAAAAAAAGCGGCTCTTCACTGATTTTTGGAATGGCAATTGGTTTTCCGTCTTGAATCACTCGTCCGGTTACACCTTCTCCAACCTTGTATTTTCCTTTGACGATTTCACTTTGAGAAAGACCATGGGCGATTTCAATACTGATTTCATTTCGAAGGGGATTTAATATGGTCACGGTTCCTCGAACCATTTCCATTGAATTGGAAAGAATATCCAATACCCTGTATAAGGATTTTTTTAGATCCAGATGTTCATTCAAAGCCTTGCTGATTTCATAAAAAAGAGTTATTTCTTCTATATGTTTCATGATTATAGTCTTTCTGAAAATTAGTAGCGTTTAATAAAAATTAACTATATTGAATACATCCATTTGGAAAATAACATTTTTGTAACATGGCCATTTAGAATTTGTCAATCAGATAAACACACATGACAGCTTATAATTCTTCACATTGACTTCATATATAGGATTGGAATAACCATGCAGAGAACCATCCGCCATGAAAAAACATAGTATGCATCAAGACAGCATCACAAACAGCACGCAACTTACCGATCATTTTCAAATCGATCCAAAATCCATTGATCTGGTCATTCAAAAATATCCCATGAAGATCACCCACCATTATCTTTCTTTAATAAAAAAACCTGGTGATTCGCTTTGGAAACAGGCGGTTCCAGATAGTAAAGAACTTGAGATCAACGAGCTTACAGACGATCCTCTCGATGAGTCCCGCCAGTCTCCCACCCCGAATTTGATTCATCGATACCCTGACCGGGCAGTATTTCTGGTTTCGGATCAGTGCGCCATGTATTGCCGGTATTGCATGCGAAAAAGAAGAACCGGACAGGATGTCCTTGTTGATCAAAATTTTATTGAAAAAGGAATTGAATATATTCAGAATCATAAAAAAATCCGGGATGTAATTCTGTCTGGCGGCGATCCACTCATGCTGGATGATAACGCACTGGATAGCATCCTGAAACGCCTGAAAAAAATAGATCACGTTGAGATTATCAGAATTCATACCCGAATCCCTTGTGTGCTTCCCCATCGAATCACCCATGATCTTGCTGATATCATCCAGAAGTACCATCCGGTTTATCTGAATACACACTTTAACCATCCGGATGAGATAACACCTGAATCAAAACAGGCGTGTACTATCCTTGCCAACGCCGGTATTCCTCTGGGCTGCCAGACCGTTCTGTTAAAAGGAGTTAATGATTCCCCGGAAATTATGCAGAAACTGATGCAGAAACTTGTTCAAATCCGAGTAAAACCATATTATATTCATCATCCCGATCCTGTTCGAGGAACCGGTCATTTCAGACTTCCGATCCAAACCGGCCTAAAAATCATGGAATATCTTCAAGGAAATATATCCGGGTTATGTGTTCCTCGATACATGATTGACCTTCCCGGAGGAGGCGGGAAAGTACCGCTTCAACCAGATTATGTCGAACAATCAAACAGCCCAAGGCTTATGGTTCGAAATTACAAAGGGGAGTTATTTGAATACCCTGACGGCTGACGCCAAAACAGATTTAAGAAAAATTGGGTCTCTTCGACTTCTTGATTCGAATAATCCGGGGCCGGTATTGTTCTTGCCCACCAATTTTATTGGCCTTTATCTTGATAAAAACAATAGAGACCAGGAAAAAAAGAAATCCAAAAATGGCGGACGAAGCTGAAACTCCGAGCTGAATGACCGGAGCAATCTCCCGGCCAAATAAGGCACCTGCAAACATGCATAGAATCGGAAAAACATATAACAGAAATGCGGCTTTTAACAGGGAAGCGGTTTCAAAATAGATGACCACCTGATCCCCAACTGATGCACCGGCCGCATTGATTGCTTCTACTTCCATTTCATCATCGCCGCCCATTACATTACACGATTTTTGAGACTTGCAAGATTCGCATGCACCCGATTTTTTCGTTTTTACCCATGCAGTCCTGGTATCCAGTCTGATGACAATCCCTTCTTCTATTGCCACAAATATCTCCTTCTGATCCGTTTGTATTTTACTATATATGCTCAAACCAGACATGAATACATAAATGTAATAAAATTATATTATTAATACAAATATGAAATATAATATTTACATGCCAAAAAATCTCAAAATGATGAAAATAAAATAACAACTTGAAATCAATTGGTAGTTTTGCAATTTTTACTCCATAAGAAAAACTGGCACGGCGGATGCAAAATTCTCGAAATAAAATTCATTCAAACAATGATACCGGAAAGGAGGTAAACATAATTTTTTTTAATGATTGTAAATCCGTTTTGTTGATTCAGTTTCACCCAGCTCTTTTCTTTTGTCAAACTGAATTCATTTGAGAAATACTGTAAACGTATCAAAACATGCACGTTGATTAAGGAGGGAATTCATGAAGAAGTTTTTTTATTTAGCAATTGCGGTTTTTTGTATATCTGGAATCCGGCTTACAGACTCTTTGGCAGCGGAAGCATCCTTTAATACGAATGTGAATTCCGCTTATGTATGGAGAGGAATTACATTCAATGATGGTATTGTTGTTCAACCCTCTCTGGATGTAACAAAGGGAGGATTTGGTTTTAATGTATGGGGAAATCTGGATATTGATGATTATGACAATACCCTGGATGATGGGGAGTTTTCAGAAGTCGACCTGACACTTTCCTATGGATTTGATATCAAATCTGTTTCCATCTCTTTCGGGTATATCGAGTATTTATTTCCGGAAATACCTACTCGATCAGGCGCATTGGGAACGCGCGAGGTATACGGAAGTATCAGTGTCGAACCATTTACTGGATTTACTACCGGAGTTACCGTATATTATGATTTTGATGAAGTAGAAGATTATTATGTAAGCTTAAACATCGGCTACAGCCGGGAACTTGTCGATAAGTTAAGCATGGATATCGGCTTCACGGCAGGTATAGCCGGAGAAGATTTTTCTGAAACGTATGGAGGAACAGATGACGGGTTTTATGATTATAATATCTCACTGGGGCTTGGATATGCCTTTACTGACACCATCTCTGCCTCTGGATTTATCGCTTATGCAGACTCCTTTGATGAGGATGTTCTTCCGGAGCAGGATGTGGATGTGTATGGAGGAATAGGCGCATCTTACAGCTTTTAGAGGAAACACATTATATCCCTATGGCCGGTGCAGTTACCGTACCGGCCAATCTTTATATCTTTATTCACATTCTGACCGACTTCAGCAGCCGATGAATTTCGTTTTTTGAAATCACTCCCTCCCGAAGGATTACAGGAGGAGTTGTTGTCACGTCAATAACCGTTGAACCAACACCACCTTTCAGCAAACCGGCATCTATAATCAAATCAGAGCATCGAATGACTTCGGGATCTATTCCTGAGATATGCGAACAGCCGCCCTGATGAGATAGGTTCGCGCTGGTTCCGATAATTGGATTTTCAATGGCATTCACAAGTGCAACAGCAACTTTATGTGCAGGTATCCGGATACCGATTTTTCCGGTTCCGGCTGTAAGAGACTGCGGCAGGTTTTTTCCTGCATTAAAAATTACAGTCAATTTTCCAGGCCAGAAAGTCTCCATCAGAAGAACAGCAGCAGGAGGAATACATGTAACAATCGACTCCAGGGCCTTTCGATTTTTTACCAGTACCAATAAGGGATTATTCACAGAACGGTGCTTGACCTTAAAAACATTTTGGACAGCGTCTGGGTTCAAAGCATCTGCAGCAAGGCCATACAGGCAGGTAGTAGGAAAAACAACCATACCTCCATTTAAAATTGCTTTCGCAGCCATTTGAATGAATTCCGGCTGTGGTGTATTTGAATCAATTCTGATTATATTATCGGATGCTTTCAAGCTTTTTTGCTTTTTGTTCCACGGCTGCTGCCATCTCTGCTTTAAAGGCGTCCAGCATTTTTGCAAGCTCAAGATCGGAAACCGCGAGAATCTGAACAGCGAGAATTCCTGCATTTCTTGCACCCGGCTTGTCAATCGCAACGGTTGCAACCGGGATACCCGGCGGCATCTGCACTGTCGAAAGAAGGGAGTCGAGCCCCTGAACAGAGGAAGAATTGATCGGAACGCCGATAACCGGTAAAATTGTATGCGCGGCAATGCTTCCGGCAAGATGAGCGGCAAGCCCGGCTGCTGCAATAATCACTTTTAAACCTCGATCCCGTGCGGTTGAAGCATATTTTGCCGCTCTTGCCGGGCTTCTATGCGCGGAAGCTATGGTGACCTCAAATGGGACACCAAACTGACGTAAGGCAGACATGGTTTCTTCCATAACCTTCAAGTCTGAATCACTCCCCATTACAATACCCACCAAAGGCTTTCGGGAAATACGCTTCACTGCCTTCTGCCCAATATCTTTACGGAAATAAACACCCGTCCAATCAATGTTCGAAATAGCCGCATACGATTTTTGAATCGCTTTTTCCACAGTATCCCCGAGGGATGTCACCCCCAGGACGCGGCCTCCGGTAGCAACAATCTTATCCTTATCCTTGCTGGTTCCTGCATGAAAAACAAAAGTATCTCTCATGCGTTTCACCTTATCGAGTCCGGAAATCGGCATCCCTTTTTGATAGGACCCAGGATATCCTCCGGAAGCCATAACAACACAAACCGATGCCCGGTCATCGATTTCCAAGGTGCATTCATGAAGGCGCTCTTCAGAAATCGCCTCCATAATCGGAATGATATCACTTTTCAGTCGCATCAAGAGGGGTTGAGCCTCTGGATCGCCAAACCGGGCATTGAATTCAAGAACCTGAATATTATCATTATCGATCATCAGCCCGGCATAAAGCACTCCCTTATACTTTCTGCCTTCTGCCGACATCGCCCTGACAGTTGGAATCATCACATCGTTCATGATCTTTTGATGCAGGTGTTCGGTTACAATCGGTGCGGGAGAATAGGCTCCCATTCCACCCGTATTGGGACCCTTATCATCGTCAAAAATTGCCTTATGGTCCTGGGATGACGGCAGGGCCAGAACCGTTTCCCCATCTGTAAAAGCCAGAAAGGAAACCTCCTCTCCTTTCAGACATTTCTCAATCACCACTTTTTCCCCGGCATCTCCAAATGCTTTTTTTGTAAAAAGCGCGTCCAGGGCTTGTTTTGTATCTTTTTCAGTAGCACAAACAAAAACTCCCTTACCGGATGCCAGGCCATCGGCTTTGATCACAATGGGTGTTCCTACTGAATCAACATATTGTTTGGCTTTTGAAGGAGAAGTAAATGTTTTCCCTTTTGCTGTCGGAATATTGTATTTGTTCATCAACTTTTTTGCAAAGGATTTGCTTGCCTCAAGTTCAGCGGCTTTTTTGGATGCACCAAAAATTTTTAATCCCTGCTTTTCAAAAATATCCACAATCCCTTTTGCAAGGGGAACTTCCGGACCAACGACCGTGAAATCAATTTTTTCTTTTTGGGCAAACGCAAGAAGCTTATGAATATCCTCTGCATTGATTGGAATACATGTGGCCAGATCCGCAATACCCGCATTCCCGGGAGCGCAAAAAATTTTCGTCACTTTTGGACTTTTTGCAATTTTCCATACAAGGGCATGTTCTCTTCCACCGCTTCCAACCACCAGAATCTTCATAAGACCTCCGTTCGAGCATCTATTCCCATACCGGGAAATTACATTTTTCCTCTTGACCGTTCGAGGCACAACTCAATCAACTTATCCAGCAACTGCCCGAAAGGGATTCCCGCTGTTTTTGCAGCAAGTGGGAAAAGACTTGTGCTTGTCATTCCTGGAATGGTGTTTGTCTCCAGAACATACACATCCTCTCCGGCGACAATCATATCCGTCCGGCTGTAATCATGGCAGCAAAGTGCCTTGTGTGCAATCCTGGCACATTCCTGAACCTTTTCCGTCAACGGCATACTCAGGCGGGCAGGGCAGATCTCGTTGGTGGCTCCTGGGGTGTATTTTGCTGAATAGTCAAAAAATTCATATGCTTCATTTGGAATAATTTCAACAACCGGAAGGGTGATTGCCTCTTTGTTTCCCAGAACACCGCCTGTCACTTCAATTCCTTTGATATACTTTTCAGCCATAACCGTATCATCGCGCTGAAAAGCGATATCCATGGCATATGGAAGATCTTTTTCAGACCGCACAATACTCATTCCGATGCTGGACCCTCCCTTTAGCGGTTTCACAACAACAGGCAAACCGATCTTCCCGATAATCTGATCTGTATTTATGTTTTCACCTTTATTGAATACCTGATAGGGAGGGGTCAGAAGACCGGCCTGTTCATAGATCTGCTTTGAAACCATCTTGTTCATCGCCAGTGCACTTCCCAGCACCCCCGTGCCCTGGTAGGGAATGTTCAGAAGATCCAGAAGCCCCTGAATCGTGCCATCTTCTCCATGGAGGCCATGAAGAATGATCAACGCAACATCTATTTTTTTCGCCTCAGCAACAAGTTTGCCGAGATCAAATTTCGGATCAAAACGGAAGATCTGATATTTTGTCTTATCCAGGGCATCCAATACCTGATCGCCGCTTTTTAAGGACACGTTGCGCTCAGAAGAAGTTCCACCTGAAAGAAGGGCGACTTTTAATCTGTTCATGGATTGAAAATTTTCTGTTTGGCCTTATTATACTCGTCAATGGTTATCAAATTTTTATCAAGCATGTGAACCAATGTTGTCAGTTCCCGGATATGAACGGTTTCCGGATCTTCCAAAAGACTTCTATTATTCAGTATCTGGGTATCAATCTCTTTACCTTTCCCTGAATTGTCAATTTTTAAGGATGCAAGCCCTCCCAACACACTGATTTCAATAGATTTCCCCTTAAACATGGGTAGTGATAACATCTCGTTAAGGGACTTCCCTTCTGCTTTCATACGCTTTCGCATCAGATATCCCATTAGAATAATGGCGCCTGTGCCGCCTAAAAAAATCCACAGCATGTAGCTGACAACCCCTCGAAAGAAAAGAACCAGGATGCCTAGCCCAGCTATTAAAAAAACATGAAACACCAGAATAAAATATGCTGTGAAAACACTTTTAAGAATACCTTCTCGATTATTTTTATCTTTCAGTTGCATTGATAAAAGCTGCCTTACGTTTTATGATTGTTTTTAAAAAATCATCGATATCTGTTGAATCTCACTCTTTTGATTCCAAGGTGTTGGATATCTTTTCCAGATAATACTGGGGCATGTCCAATTCCACGGTTGTATTTCGAATTAAAAAAAACAAAAAATGGATGTAAAGGATTCGTCTAAAAAAGTCAAGTTACAATAAACACTTGCATAACTGGATGGAGACAGTTTTTTATGTTATATGTTTCAATACGTGTTATTTAGTTTCCTGTGATATGGTTGGTTTATTGTATATTATTAATCCCGTCAGCAAAAGAAAAATATTTTGAATAAAATTGAACGAAAATTGAACAAATGGCTGGCACCGGTAAAAGAAGACCTGTCGCCTCTCTATCTTGTCGGAGGGGCGGTTCGGGATCATCTTCTGGATCGGGAAAGTAAGGATATGGATATTGCTTGTGTCAAACCGGAAGAAACTGCAAGCCTTATCGGACAATATCATAATGCTTCCGTCGTTCTTTTTAATAAAAAACAGAATGCTGTCTGCTATCGTGTTATTGATCGAAACAATAAAGATGATTTTCTTGATATTGTTCAGCTCCGAAACAACGCTATCTCCGAAGATCTTCAGGAGCGGGATTTTACCTTCAATTCCATTGCCATTCAGATGAATAGGAAGGGACAAATCAAAAAAATGATTGACCCCCTGAATGGTATCGAAGATCTTCAAAACCGGCGGATCAGAATTTCCTCTTTACATGCTTTTCAATCCGATCCATTACGAATCCTTCGTGCTTTCCGGTTTTCCGCGGAACTGAATTTTGATCTGGAAACAATGACAAAACAACTGCTTCATGAACAATTCTCATTGATTTCATCCATCTCCATTGAACGAATCATGGCTGAAATTTTCAAGATATTCGCAACAGATCAGGCCACACAACATATCCGCCATATGGATAAAATCGGCCTTCTTGAAATCCTATTCCCGGAAATCCAGAAAATGAAGGGTTGCAGTCAGAATGATTATCACCATCTTGATGTATGGGATCATTCCATGCTGGTTCTTGAGAATTGCGAACAGATCCTGTCAAACCTGAACCATTATTTCCCCGAATCTGCCGACCGGATTCAGAATATCCTAAATATGAACAATCGTCTTGTACTGATGAAAATGGCTGCCCTGTTCCATGATATCGGCAAGCCCGAAACCCGGAAAACGGACAAAAATTCAAATAATATCACTTTTCATAACCATGACCGGGCAGGTCAGGAGATCATCAGCAGCATGGCCAAAAGGATAAAATTATCCGGACAGGATCAGATATTTCTTGAATCAATGGTTGACAATCATATGCATATCCTGTTTTTATCCCGGCCGGATGTTACAGAAAAAACCGTTTTGAAATGGCTTCGTAAATCAGGGGACAATTTCATTCCTCTTGTTATTATTGAAATGGCTGATTGTAAAAGCACCCTTGGCCCTGCATCCAGCAAGGCCTTTCTTGATCATCATCTGAACTGGTCAAAAGGCATAATCAACAACTATTTTGATGAAATCAGACAAAAGATTGAGAAAGTAAGCATAATCAATGGCAACGATCTAATTGCCCTTGGGATGTCTCCTGGTCCCCGGCTGGGCCGGATCCTGAGTGCCATAAGAGAAGCGCAGGACTTGGGGACCATACAAAATTACAAACAAGGAGTTGCTCTGGCGAAAAGGATTATGAAAAACCATCACCATTCGTTTTTGTGACACCACAGGCAACACATTTTTAAATTTACAAAAAAGCACTTGACATCAATTTAAAAATAAATATTTTTTTACTTTTTCATACCCAGAAAAGGAGAAATATATGATCCGTGTCGAAAACCTGACAAAGTATTACAATGAATTTTGCGCTGTGGATCAAATCAACCTCCACATCCGGAAAGGTGAAATTCTTGGTCTGCTCGGACCAAATGGAGCCGGGAAAACGACAACCCTGAGAATGTTGACAGGTTTTTTTCTGCCGACTTCCGGAAATATCCACGTCAAAAATTTTTCCATCCGGGAGAATGCTCTTGAAATCAAAAAACTGATTGGTTATCTGCCTGAATCTGCGCCTCTTTATCATGGCATGCTGGTATATGACTATTTAAATTATGTGGCCAATATTCGTGGTCTCACGCAAGACCAGAAAATTTCAAGATTGAAAAAACTGGCCTCCCTGTGCGGCCTGAACAATATCATGCATAAGCCCATCAGTGAGCTGTCAAAAGGTCTGAAACAAAGAGTCGGCATTGCACATGCAATGATGAGTGATCCGGAAATCCTTGTACTGGATGAACCCACCTCAGGATTGGATCCAAATCAGATTGTTGAAATCCGTGAAATCATCCGGCAGATTGGAAAAGAAAAAACCATTGTTCTGTCAACTCACATTCTGAGTGAAGCGGAAGCAGCATGCGATCGTGTGGTTATCATCAATCAAGGAAAAATTGTTGCAGATGGAAGCACGGAATCCCTGAAACAGACCGGAAACCGGGAGTATGGAATCAGACTGTCTTTACTGAATGCAAACGAAGATCAAGTCAAAAAGAAGCTACTTTCACTGGAAGGAATTTCAAACCTGGAAACGATTCCTTCGGATGACCCGGAGATATTGAGCCTGATGCTCACCTGCAAAAGCAAAGATGATATTCGGGGTATAGTTTATCAAAAAATAAAAGAAACCGAGTGGATATTGATTGACTTCCATCAAGAAAGTAAGTCATTGGAGAACATTTTCCGTGAACTGACCAAGGAGAACTGATATGAGGCAGGTAATCCATATTTTTAATAAAGAATTCAAAGATTATTTCATCTCTCCGATTGCATACATCGTGATATCCGTATTTCTTATTGCAACCGGATGGTTATTCTTTTCAACATTTTTTCTGTATAACCAGGTCAGTCTCAGGAACTTTTTTGCGCTGCTGCCATTGATTTTTTCTTTTGTGATCCCGGCTATAACCATGAGGCTTTTTTCGGAAGAGATCAACATTGGTTCCTATGAAATTTTACTGACCATGCCTGTCACATTCAAAGATGTAATTTTCGGAAAGCTACTGGCAGGTGCCGCGATGGTGGTAGCGATGCTGATGCCGACATTTGCCTATGCAATCACCGTTGCATTCCTTGGTGAACTTGACTGGGGGCCGATTGTGGGTGGTTATTTCGGTGCGATTATGATGGGAGTGGCCTTTGCGTCAATTGGTTTGTTTGCCTCCTCCCTGACCCGGAATCAGATTATCGCTTTTATCATCGGCATGGCCATCTGTTTCAGCCTGACGCTGATCGATAAAATGCTGTTCCTTTTTCCGGATTCAATACTTGGCGTAATTGGATACTTGGGTGCAGATTTTCACTTCCAGAATATCTCGAAAGGCATCATTGATACCCGGGATATCATTTATTTTCTCAGCGTAATTTTTATCAGCCTTTATGGTGCACAGCTTTCGATGCAAGAAAAGGAATAAGGAGAATATAATGGGCACGACAAACAGATCCGGGAAATATATTAAATTTTTGATCTATCTGATTATCATTATTCTACTCAATATTGTCAGCACAACACTGTTTTCAAGGGTTGATTTGACCAACAATAAAATATACTCCCTCTCCGATGCGAGTAAAAAGGTGGTGGCAACCCTTTCAGAACCACTGACCATCAATGTTTTTTTCACCAAAAACCTTCCCGCGCCTTATAACAATACAGAGCAGTATCTTCATGATCTTCTTGAGGAATATTCAATTTACGCAGGAAAACACCATAACCACTTCAACTATCAATTTTATGATATCAGCCCGGATGGAGAGGATGTAAGCGAAACCAGCAAAGATCACCGGGAGCTTGCCAAAAATTACGGAATTATGCCGGTTCAAATTCGGGCAATTGAACGGGACGAAATAAAATTTAAAAATGCCTATATGGGCCTTGTAATTATCCACGGTGATATTATTGAAAAAATACCGACCATTGCCTCAACAGACGGCCTTGAATATAATATCACGACATCGATTCAAAAAATGAATAACAAGATCAGTGCCCTTCTTTCTTTGAAAAATAAAATAAATATTACTCTTTATCTTTCCTCTTCCATGAAACAGGTTGCTCCCTATATGGGATTAAAGGATCTTCCTGCTCTCCCGGATAAAATTGAAAAAGCTGTTGAAAAGTTAAACGGTAAAAATTACGGCAAACTTGAATTTACCTATCTTGATCCCTCAACAGATCCGGAGCTTGAAAAAGAAGCAACCCAGCATAATTTAATGACACTGAACTGGCCGGCGGTACCCAATCGAAACATACAGCCTGGTTCAGGAATCATCGGACTTGTCATGAAATATGGCAAGAAAGCGATTGATATACAACTGCTGAGCATGTTTCAGTTCCCCCTCATCGGTACAAAATATGAACTGGCAGACATGGCGGATCTGGATGACATGTTGAATGAAAATATTGAAACGTTAATCGATATTAATGAAAACATCGGATTTCTTTCCGATCACGGAACATTGAGCCTTTTTAACAATCCGCAGATGAATCCAATGGAAGGAGGACAAACCGAAGGTCTTTCCAACTTCAATTCTCTGATATCCCAGAATTATTCATTTAAGCATATCCGTCTGAAAGAAGAAAACATTCCCGAAAGCCTGAACAGTCTGGTAATTGCCGGGCCGGTTGAAAATTTTACCGAATACGAATTATATCAAATCGATCAGTTTTTGATGAAGGGAAAAAGCCTGGCTGTTTTTGCTGATTCGTTTCATGAAGTGATGCCTCCAAACCAGCAGTCTTTTGCATTTAACCAAGGGCCAACCTATGTGCCGTTAAATACCGGACTTGAAAAACTGCTCCATCATTATGGTATTCAAATCAAAAAATCCTTTGTGCTGGACCAGAATTGTTATAAACAGGAAAAACCCCCACAATTAGGCGGGGGTGAAACTCCAATCTATTTTGCACCCATTATTCAGCAGGAAAATATTAATCAAGATCTGCCTTTCATGAAAAGCATAAAGGGTTTGATCGCTTTCAAGATTTCCCCTCTCCAACTGATTGAAGAAAAACTGAAAAACAATAACATCGTAGCGATAAAACTCTTTTCATCTTCCGAAAAATCCTGGGAGATGGAAGAAAGAATCAATCTGGATCCACGGCTTATCCGCCCCCCGGGAACAGAGGACAAAAAAGAAAGCTTTCCTCTTGCCTATCTCCTGGAAGGTGAATTCCAAAGCTTTTTTGATGGGAAACCCATTCCGGAAAAAATCATGGAATCGGATGACGCTGAAGAAAAAAATATTGAAACCATCGGACCACAGAACAAGGACAAAGAAAAGCCGGAGATCGATCATTCAACCGTTGAGGGAAAAAATAAATTTATCTCCAAAAGCAAGCCCGCAAAAATTTTTGTTCTCGCATCCTCAGAAATGTTAAAAAACAATATTCTGGATGAAGAGGGAAAAGGGCCGAACACAACCTTTATCCTGAATGCCATAGACTATCTGAACAATCGAAATGACATTGCCTTGATGCGGAGTAAAGAGCAACGCATCAATCCATTATTGGAAACAGATGCGCTGCACAAATCCATTATTAAAACATTTAATATTGCAGGATTGCCAATACTGGTTGCACTTTTTGGTGTTTTTATCTGGTTTAAACGCCATACCCGGAAAAAACAGATACAGATGATATTCCAAAACAATTAATTCATTTGAATCACAAGCTTAATAATTGAAAAAGGATTATCGATAAAAATGAAAAAAGAATATATTTTACTGGCTGTTATTTTTGTCGCATTATTATTATATCTTGCTTTTCATCAGTCTGATAATGTTCATTATCAGCTCCCCGAAATCTCCAAAATACCGCCAAAAACGATTTCCAAAATCGAATTAACAAAAGATGCGGATAAAATTACTTTGACCCGGAAGGATGACAAATGGCTCATGATACCGGAGCAGTACCCGGCTGACAGTGGACTGGTCAATCAGATTATCGATATCATTACTAATCTTTCTGTAACCGCACTGGTTTCTGAGTCTGAAAATTACCTTCGATATGAGCTGGATGAAAAAAATCGAATCCATGTAAGGGCCTTTATGGGAGATGACATAAAAAGAGAATTTTACATCGGCAAAACTGCGCCCTCCTTCAACCACACCTTTATCCGGCTGGAAAAAGACCCCAGAGTGTATCATGCCGGAGAAAATTTCAGAGCCAAATTTGATCAAACAGCAGACAAATTAAGAGATAAAACAGCCCTGTCCTTCAATATGAATGATATCCAGGAAATCATGATCGAAAAGGAAAAAAAGCAGATAACATTCATGAAAAAGCAGATCCCTGCCGGGATAAACACCAGCAAGGCCAAAACGCCGAATCAAAAAGAGGTGTCACCGGAAACAAAACCAGTATGGCAGGACAATAGTGGAAACAACATAGAGGATCTGAAAATCAACTCCTTTCTCTCGACACTCTCCGGCCTGCGTTGTAAAAATTATCCGGCAGACAAAAAAAAGGAAGATCTGAAAAATCCGATTTTCACTGCAAAATTGAAAGGGACAAAAGAATATTCCATTTCAATCTTTGCTGCTGAAAAGAATAAGGAGGAATACCCGGCGGCTTCATCCCAGAATGAGTACCCTTTTACGATCGAGAAAACAACAGCCGATTCGATCCTGACTGCATTGGATAAAAAAGAAGAGAAAAAACCCTGAGATTTCATCAGATCAGTTTTTCCACCAGAAAATAAAACAACACCGCACTGCCGAGATAAAGCTGCATGACCGCAAATGCAACCACGGCTTTATGCAATAGCGTCCGGTTCTTCACTATCCTGAAACCGTACCATGCTGCTAGACCCAATACCATTTCCGGAACAAGAATATAGAGGGCAACATGCCCAACCATGGTTATGTTCTTTGCATACCACGAATCAAGCATCCACAACGTCTGCTCAGAGCCTCCAAAAATCACAAGGGATAATAATGCGACAACCAGGACCGCTTTACCCTGTGAATACCGTTTTTCAATTTGTTCACCAACAAACAGGATCATAAATAATGGAATCGTCCACAATCCCATCATGTATCCGGATACGGTTCCAATCTTGAACAATCCATCCTCAGGGAAAACCAGAATATCAAGCTGTGCTGATAAAAACCAATCCGGGAAAACCTGAAAAACACTCAGAATTGCAGAAAACATCCAAAGCTGAAGCCACTCATCATCCTTGCGAAGCCACCCGACGAACATAAGAATCAGGTTGTAAACAACCACGAGAACAAAAAGTCTGACTCCGGATCGGATATTCATGGGTGCTGAAATCAGCAGAATGGCGATCAGGATAAACAGGCCATGAACAACCACAGCATCCCTTTCCCGGGTTGTAAAACCAATGGATCTCAGAAAAGTTTGCATCCTGACTCCCTTTTTATCCGAAACTTAAAATGTGTAATTCATCTTCAAACCCAAAGAACGGCCCCTCTCCGCCCAGTACCCGACAAATGGAAGTGTGTATTTTGAATCATCGTTATCCAGAATATTTTTAACATAAACGGACATATCCAGCGTTTTCCAGTACACATCCCTGAACAAAAAGGTCACATCCACAAAATGCTCCGGGCCAAGAGTCTCATAGGTTGTTGGATTGTCCGGAACCTGACCTGTCATCCAGTGCCATCCCCGGTAATGAAAATTTGCCATGATATTATGGGGAAAACTCAAATCAATTCCAAGATTCCACAGTTGGTGAGGAAAGTGGAGCAAGGTCCGATCATCGGCAAACAGATGTTCACCTCTAAAACTGTATTCAATGCCGCTTGCAGAACCTTCCAGATTGTCGATCTTTGATCGAAGTATTCGGGAATAATTCCCATACCAGGTCACTATGTTATGAAGTTTATGGCGAACATCCAATTCCAAACCATCGGTCTCAATATTATTTGAGTTTACATAAAAAAGAGTATGGTCAACACCGTTGATGGTAACAGCCTTTCCAAAGAAATTGAAAGCATTCTTGATAATTGTATGATATCCGGTAACACTTGTATGGATATTTTTCGTAGAATAGATGAGTTGAAGATCATGAGAATCGACCTCTTCCGACTTATTTACACCAAGATGCGGTTTCGGTTCTGTATCCAAAATTCCTTGAAGCATGGGAACTTGACCTAAAAAACTCTTGGCCACCGGCGGTCTGACATATCCGGTGTTATAAAGATATTTTGTGGTCCAATTCTGACCGATTCCCAAAATCGATGCAAGCCTGGGCAGCACTTTTGTTTTGTCTTCACGCAAATCATTGTGATCCAAGCGCAGACCAAAGATTAAGTTCAGATTGTGAAACACACTCCAGTTATCTTCCATGTAGGCTGCCATGGTTAGATCCCGATCCTCCGGAATCACCAAGGGGACCACCTCTATCGTGGTTCCGGTTGTATCTTCCGGCAAAGGATATTGCAGGCTCTGATAAATGGGATCTACCTCGGTTTGAACCATGCTTACCCCGGAAAGAACCTGATGTCTGCTCATCACTCTTGCCCGAATCATGCTTTCAAAACCCAGACGGGTCTCTCTGCTGTAATAAGATTCTTCCAGCTTGGTTAAACCGGACGTAACAACCGGATTTGCCTGGCCTTGCCATCGTTCCATCATATCGGTAAAAATTCTGGTTTCAAGGGAACTGTTTTTATAAAATTCTTTTTTGTGTCCGATGTCGATATAATAATGCTTTCTTCGATTATATTCTGCTGGAAGCGGGGTGTTGATATCAAACCAGTTCGGCGTTGAATCCAGTCTGGAATCAAGGAGATCTGCGGCTCTAGCCGTAAAAGTGAATTGGCGCTGCTTCATTTTTCCATAAAGCTCCCATGAATCCTTAATCTCATCCATCGGACCCAATGTAAAAAAGTCCTCATGCGGGCGAAAACCATCCTCCGGGAAGCCATCCGATTTTGCACTTGTGAAAGAAAGCATCACATCATGATCGTCATCCTCTTTATTGCCATACAATAGAGGTAATTTCAAAAGTCACAACCTAAACATTTTTTTTTAAAAAAATGATCTTAAATTATGCATATCCTGTTGAAAAAGTTAAGAAAGTGCTATATTATCTTCTTGATTTCCGCAAACCAAGAAAAGGACGGTAATATGAGCACTCTCT
>CAMBQS010000022.1 GCA_945870015.1 Desulfocicer vacuolatum DSM 3385 | reverse complement strand
GTCAGCGATATGGGATGTGGAATGAAACCGGAAATAAAGGATCGTATTTTTGATCCGTTTTTTACAACCAAAAGACCGGGAGAGGGAACAGGGCTCGGGTTATCGGTTGTTCATGGCATTGTGATTCATCATGACGGATTTATAACAGTCGAGAGTGAAGTGGGAAAAGGTTCAACATTTGAAATCTATCTGCCCATAATTGATGATGGCACAATTTCTTCTCTGAAGCCCAGTATTTCAGTTCAAACCCCAACCGGCAATGAGAACATCCTGTTTGTGGATGATGAAGAGGTGGTTGTGGATGCAAACAGACGCATCCTGCAACGGCTTGGATATAATGTGACGATTTCAACAGACAGTAAAAAGGCTCTGGCAGCTTTCCGGAAAAAGCCGGAAAAATTTGATCTGGTTATCACAGACATGACCATGCCCAGCATGACAGGTGCGGAGCTGGCGAGAGAGCTGATCAACATCAGACCGGATATTCCGATTATTCTATGCACCGGATACAGCCAGTTGATCACACCTGAAAAATCAAATGCTCTTGGAATTCAGGAGTTTGTTATGAAACCTTTTTCACGGAATGAGATCGCCGAAGCCATCCGGAAAGTTCTGGACAAGAACCGCTCCTGATCTGGAACCCGATCCGGGCAGATCAGTGGGTTCTTTTTTTGATACACCAAGGAAGTCATGAAACGAAAAGGTTGCAGTATTATTTTTATAAATGATGATCATCAGGTTCTGTTATTTCTGAGAGACAATATCCCCACCATCCCATTTCCAAACATGTGGGATGTTCCCGGAGGCCATGTTGAACCGGATGAAACACCGGAAAGGTGCATTGTCCGGGAAATGCAGGAAGAGATGGAACTGGAACTGAGAAATTTTTCACTTTTTTCCATCATGGAGTTTCCGGACCGGATCGAATACACCTTCTGGAAAAAGAGCAACCTGGATATTGATCAAATTACACTTCACGAGGGACAGTGTTTGAAGTGGTTTGATCAGAATGAGGTTGAGAAAACCGAGTTGGCCCTTGGCTTTAACGAGATACTGAGTTCTTTTTTTACAGAAGCGCCTTTCTTGAAATCCACGGCATCTGTTTGAAAAACTTTACAATCCGTTTATCAACCGAGGAAGTGATCCTTGAATTTAACCTGACTGTCATTCAGGTCGTCCTTGTCACGATTCATACATTCTGAACACAGTATGTTTTCCGGGTTGGTGCCTTGCGGTATTTCAATGGATGACTTGCATTCCATGCACTTGCCAATGGTTTTATCCGGTTCGCTTTTATCAGGGGAATCGTTACGGATGGTTGCATATTTTTCTTCCAGACCGGATTTTTCAGTCTGTTTTTTCCGGTTGATAAACACCCGAATCGCTTTCCGGATACACTCAGCATCATCTCCTTTTCCAAATTTTTTCAAAAGAGTATACTCATCTTTTGAGATCGCCAGTTTTACATCCATCACATGTGCATTTTCCATTGCAATGATAAGGGTTTCCAGGGCGGAAGCATAAGCTGCAATTTTCATGTCTCCACTCTGAATTTTTTTTTGAATCTCTTCAGCAAGTTCTTGGGCAGTAAACCATTTTTCATGGATCTGTATTTTGGATTCTTCCAGATTGATCTCTTTCATTTTATCCTCCTTTTTTTCGGGGGCCGGTACAACATTTTCCGTTTATGATGAACCGCCTTACACTTAATCAGACAAAAGCGTACATTTTTGTTCACGAAAACGGTTTGTGTATATTCTGATAATCATAATCTGTGCCATGGTTGAATTTTTTACTATAATTAACTGATTTCTGTATAATAATGAAAATATCAGGAGTCCGGACGGACGAATGGAATGGAAGACCGCCGGTGATATTTCATCACGATTGCTTATATTTCGACGGCTTGTTGATATTTCGGCAATTTTGCTTTGAATATCGTCAGAAACCAATTTTGTATGAATCTGAAAATGGTTTTATGTGCCTGTTGCGCAATCATCCGGGCGAATCTGTTCCCTTGGAATGGAATCATGGTATCTATTTTGCACTATCCTGCAAATCGAACATTGTGGAAAAGCGAGCAGTATGAATATGTTCAACAGATTGTGATGCGATGATTGATATCAGCTAAGTTAAAGAGGATACCAAAATGGAGAATGAACCTTTTAAATTATTTAAATCTTTTTCAGAAGAACTTGACCCGGGTGAGTTGCAGAGAAAATTTCTGATAGCCCTTTTAAAGCTTCAGAATGTGGAAAGGGGGTCAATCTGGATAAAGAAGGAGAATAAATATCGATGTGTTGAGGCGGTTGGCCTTCAGTGTGAGAATATCCTGGGGGCTGAAATCCATGAGGAGCAGCAGAGCATTGTGGGATGGGTTATCGAGAATGGAAAAATGACGGTATCCAATCCCAATCAAGATCCCCGGCATTATAAGGAGTTTGAAGAACATCTGTCTGTAAAGAGCCGTCTGATTCTCTGCTTTCCGCTATTTTTACGAAACAACACCGTATACGGAGCGGTTCAGTTGATTGACACAAGTCCGGAAAAAGATCGAATCAATCTGGATGCAGGATACCTGGGCCATATTCAGGATCTCGTGAATATCGGATCTCTGGCACTAAGCAACGCCATTCTACTCAACAAACAGATGGAAGAAACGCAGGCATTAAAAAGCACACTGGAGGAGATCAGAGGAAATGAATCTCTGGTGGGCCACAGCCCCTGTTTTCAAAGTTGTATGGAAATGATCCGAAGCTATGCCCGCACAGAATATCCTGTTTTGATAACCGGTGAAAGCGGAACCGGAAAAGAACTGGTTTCCCGTGAAATTCATCGGCTCAGCAATCGCAATGGTCAACCGTTTCTGGTACAGAATTGCAGTGCCATACCGGAAAATTTATTGGAGAGTGAACTTTTCGGGTATAAAAAAGGAGCGTTTTCCGGTGCCGTGAAAGATAAAATCGGGCTCTTTGAGGCTGCAGAAGGGGGCACGGTTTTTCTGGATGAGATTGGGGATATGCCCATGAACCTTCAGGCGCGAATCCTCCGGGTGATTCAGAATTCCGAAATCAAACCCCTGGGTGAAACCCATGTAAAAAAAATTGATATCCGGATTATCTCGGCAACCAATAAAAACATTGAGAAGCTTGTGGATATTGGTGAGTTCAGAGAGGATCTGTTTTATCGCCTTTCTGTCCTGCCCATAGATCTCCCTCCATTACGGGAGCGGCAGGAGGACATTCCGTTTCTGATGAACCATTTTATGAACCGGGAATCGATTAAAACCAATATCCCGGCCAAAAAAAGAACCATGGAAACCATGCGATGTCTCATGACTTATCCATGGCCGGGCAATATCCGGGAACTGGAGAATCTGGTGAGATATTTACTGGTGGCGACGGAAAATGATTATATAACCCCACAGGATCTTCCCATTCAGTTTACCAGTCAGAGACAGCCCCGGGTTGTAAAAAACCTGTTTTCTTCTGTTAAAAATGATGCTTCCCATTCACAACCAATAGAGTGTATAAAGGTTGGAATGGATTTTGGCAATGTTACCTGGGATGAGGTTGAGCAAAGATATGCTCTCTATCTTCTTCAGAAGCATCATTGGAATGTAACATGGGCTGCTCGGGATGCAGGAATAAACCGTTCCACATTTGCCTCCAGAATGAAACGGCTGGGTATCCATAAGCCGGTATACCAGCAGGGCATGCATCTGTCTGCTGTCGGAGAGTAGGAAACAGATGGAAAGGGAAAGTCATTGATGTATGGCTGGTGCGGGAAGATAGTTCGAATCGATCTGACCTCTCAAACCTGGGTGATTGAAGAGCCGGCGCGATCTGATTACCATACCTTTATCGGCGGCCGTGGCCTGGCCGGTCACTATCTGGCTCCTCATATTCATCGGAACTGGGATGAACCGGAAATGCCGTTGTTGATTTTTTGCGGGCCACTTACCCATACAATCTCTCCCACTCCCGGCAGAAGCACATTTATGTCGCGGTCACCCCTTACCGGAACCATCGGTGACAGCTCGGTTGGCGGTCGTTTTGGTACGGAACTGAAAAAGGCCGGGCTGGATGGCATGATCATCACCGGCAGAAGTTGTCATACCGTTGGCATTGAAATTAAGGATAGTTCCATCCGGATTGTTTCTGCAGAGGAAATGAAAGGGATGACAACATCAGAGGTGTGGGACGGTCTCAAAAGCCATGGATCGGTAGCTGCCATCGGACCTGCCGCGGAAAACAATGTCCGGTTTTCCAGTATTATCGTAGACAAACATTATGCTGCAGGAAGAAACGGCCTTGGGTTGATATTTGCCGCTAAAAACCTGAAATACATTACCGTCAGCGGGTCCGGGAAAACCCGAGTGTTTCATTCTGAGAATCTGAAGAAAGCCCGGAAAGAGATCATTCGTCTGATGGCGGCATCTCCCGCTATTTCCGGCAGGTTTGGCATATCTGCATATGGAACAGGGGCATTGTATGACCTGATGGATGCCCGGAATATGATGCCGACAGACAATTTTCAAAAAACAAGATTTCCCCATGCGTCATCCATGAATGCCCATGCATATGACAAGCAGTATCAGCCGAAGAAAACCGGATGCAAGGGATGTCATGTGCAGTGTAAAAAAATGACGGAAACCGGCCGATCCATACCGGAGTTTGAAACTATGTCCCATTTCAGCGCCCTGATCGGAAACCATGACAGGGAAGTGGTCATGGAAGCAAACCGGATCTGCAATGAAATGGGGATGGATACCATCTCTGCCGCATCGACATTGGCGTGCTATCAGGAAATCAGCGGACATCCGATTACTTCTTTCAAGATTGTGGAAGCGCTTCTGGATATTGCTCATGGAAAGGGACTTGCCGAAAAGCTGGTAATGGGATCTGCAAGGTATGCACAATCCTGTGGAAAACCGGATGCAGCTATTACAGTAAAAATGCAGGATTTGTCCGCTTATGATCCGCGTGGAGCATTGGGTATGGCCTTGGCTTTTGCCGTGTCAACAAGGGGCGCCTGTCATTTGAGGGCCTATCCCATCAGTCATGAGATTTTGAGAAAACCGGTGGCTACCAATCGATTCCAGTTTGCCGGAAAAGCCAGAATCATCAAGATCAATGAGGATGTTCATGCAGTCGTGGATTCCCTGACCGCCTGCAAATTCACTTTTTTTGCCGCATCTCTGGAAGAGTATGCATCCGTGTTTTCGGCTGTTACCGGTCAGAGCGTTACCGGCCAGGATCTACTGAAAATCGGTGAGCGGATCTGCTATCAGGAACGGATGATGAATGCAAAAAATGGATTTTCCAGAAAGGATGATGATCTGCCGCCACGGTTTTTTATAGAAAAAAAAAGAGACCTGTCTGACTCCAGCCTCAAGCCCATAGATAGGGATGCATTTCAGAAGGCGCTTTCGGATTATTACACAGTTCGGGGTCTGGATCAGGATGGCATGCCGGTTCCGGAAAAGGCAAGGGAGCTGGGACTGGAGTGGATATAATGTTTTCGGAATTTGAAAATAAATTGTACACAGGTGGACTGACGGAAAGGTCATCGCCGGTTATGGGATTTCTGGATGCTGCTCTTGAATGGAACAGAAACGATTCATCCATTCCCATACTGGAAAAGGTGATACAGGGGTTGAGCATTAACTCCATTTTATTTTCAAAGCCGGCGGAGCCTTATCAGACGATCATCTCTTATCTTGCCCGGACATCCCAGGGAGTGATCTATCCGGAAGATTGCGAGACCCGAACATTCCTTCATGATCTTCCTATCTCCCGCACATTGGACCCGGCGCAGATTGTTTCCATACTGAAAAAAAGAAAGGGTGTAATCATTCCGGATTCAGGTTTGATAACCTATGGCATGGTCAGCCTGGAACAAGCCTATGTCACCTTCTCCTCCATCTGCTTTGCCTGCTTTGTCAAGTTTTTCTCCGATTATCTTTCAGCTCTCCGAAACGGTTTTGTGGATCATGGATTTCAAAAAGCCTTTGATCAGGTAGTGAAGATGCTCGATCCGTATCCGCCTTTTAACAGCTCTCTGATAAAAGGGCCATTGGATTCAGAGAGGCTTATGTTGGAAGCCATGGATGAAGCCGGCCGGTTAACGGTTGAGAACAGACTGGTGGACTCTTATTTCGGCAATATCTCCTGCAAGCTGGGGAATACTCTTTATATCAGTCAGACCGGAAGTTCACTGGATAACCTGACTGGCTGTATTGATCCGGTTCCCATGGATGGTTCCTCCTGTACCGGCATCACCGCATCCAGTGAACTGGATGCCCATCTCGGGATCATCCGGGAAACCGGCTGCAATACCATTTTGCATGGTCATCCCCGATTTTCCGTCATTCTTTCCATGGATTGTGACAAAGAGTGCTGTGACCAAAGAGGAAGATGCCATATCAAATGCAGCGAAAAAAGGAGTGTCTGTCGGATTCCGATTGTACCCGGAGAAGTTGGAACCGGAGTATATGGTCTGTGCAATACGGTTCCGGAAGCCATCAGAGATCATGACGGGGTGATTGTATACGGACATGGCCTTTTTACAATCGGCAGAGAAGACTTTAACACGCCCTTTTCCAATCTGTTCAATATTGAGAATAAATGCAGGGAGGAGTATTTCAGGCGGGTGTCTGCTCTTCTTGTCTCAAATCCCTTTAAGATTTCAGGTTAATTTTGGAACATTAGATCCGGCTGCCGCTCCATCGCAGTTTGGCCTTGAGTACATCAAAGTAATGCCTGTCCGGCATGATGATGATCCGGATCGGATGCGGGCTGGTCTTCACGACGATGGTATCCCGGTCATCAATCCCAAGCCCTTCCTGTCCGTCGAATGTCAGCATGATATCAGAAGACATTTTTGCGAGTTTGATCTCAATCGTTACCGTGTCCGGAACAATCAGCGGCCGGTTGGTAAGGGTAAAAGGGCATATGGGCGTCAATACGATTCCGGGTACGGCCGGGTGAATAATGGGGCCGCCGGCTGCGAGGGAATAGGCGGTTGATCCGGTCGGAGTGGCAACGATCAGTCCGTCACTTTTATAGGTGGTCAGGTAGCGGCCGTTGACATAGGTTTGAATATTGGCAAGCCTTGCCAGGGCGCCTTTGTTGATCACAATATCATTTAAAACCGTTTCGCAGGCAATTTCCTGATTATTCCGGATGACCCTTACCTCAAGGCGGGATCGCAGCCGCGTATCAAAATGGTTGTTCAGAATAATTTCTGCAACATCGAAAAGACTCTCTTCTGCTATTTCTGCGAGGAAACCCACATCACCGAATTTGATTCCAAGCATGGGTATATCCCGGTCTCCGATCCACCTGGCTGCACTCAGGAAGGTTCCGTCACCCCCCAGGACAAAGACACAGGATAAATCAGAAGGGGCGGATTCAGAATCAAGTTGAGGAGGACGACCGTCGATCTTGGAATATTGTTTGCGAATCACGTTGACATTTCGATCGGTAAACCATTTTTCAAGCTCATCCGCCTTTTTTTCGGCCATGGAATCGGATTTTATTACCAAGCCAACCTGTTTCATCTGTTTCCTCTCTGTGAAGATTACGGGTTCTGATGAAAAATTATATTGGTTTGTTTTTAAAACCACAAGAAATATTTGGGCAGGGTTTCACTCTTGACTCCGGAAAGCGGAACCACTATGATACCAAAACCTTGGCGGATGATGTTGGACACAAAACTGCAATATTTCAAAAAGGGAGACGGCTATGATGAAAAACAGATCGAAAACATGGATGTTTACATTAATTGCCGGGATGTTGTTATGCCTTTTGGTGACAGGTCTGGGATTTGCTGCGGATACGATCAAGCTGGGAGTTGCCGGAGCACATAGCGGTGATCTGGCATCTTACGGCATTCCATCCGCCAGAGCGGCCACAATCGTGGTGGACGAAATTAATGCAAAAGGGGGCGTTCTCGGAAAACAGGTGGAAGTGTTGGCAGAGGACGATGTCTGCAAACCGGAATTTGCTACCAATACAGCAACAAAGCTGCTCTCCAAAAAAGTGGATGTTGTTCTCGGACATATCTGCAGCGGGGCAACCAAGGCTGCGCTTGGAATTTACAAGGACTCTAAAATTGTTGTCATGTCGCCTTCTGCAACCAGTCCAGCCTTAACACTGAGTGGGGATTATCCGAATTTTTACAGGACCATATCGTCTGACAACCTCCAGGCAAAACTGGATGTTGATTTTGCACTGAATGTATTGAAACTGAAAAATATTGCCGTGATTCATGACAAAGGGGATTACGGCAAAGGGTTTGCTGAATTTGCCAAAAAATTCCTGAAAGAATCCGGAAAAGCAAAAGTAGTATTGTTCGAAGGCGTGACGCCGGGAGCTGTTGACTATTCAGCCGTTGTTCAAAAGGTAAAACAGAATAAAGCAGAGGCGGTCATTTTTGGCGGTTATCATCCGGAAGCATCCAAGATCGTAACCCAGATGAGAAAGAAAAGAATGAAGACCATTTTTATCTCGGATGATGGTGTAAAAGATGATACCTTTATCAAGGTTGCCGGAAAATATGCAGAAGGTGTTTATGCTTCCGGTCCAAAAGATACCTCGGAAAATCCGCTGAGCATTGCAGCGGTGAAAGCGCATAAAGATAAATATGGTGAGGCTCCTGGTGCTTTTTATATAAACGCTTATTCCGCCACTCTTGCCCTCCTGAACGCCATTGAAAAAGCAGACTCAACAGATTATGATGCAATATCCAAGGCATTAAAAACCGAATGGGTTGAAACCCCGATCGGCAAGATCCGGTTTGATGAGCGGGGCGATGCAATTGGTGCCGATTTTACCGTATGGCAGGTAAAAAACGGAAAGTATGTTGAGCTGAAATAGTCAATAACAGGTTATCTTCAATCAAGATCATGGGAGTAGAAATTCTCATTTCTGCTCCCTGCTTTCACTGACGCACTTCACCATGCAGCCGGACAATTCCGGATGCACGATCCATTTCAGGAAAAATTTATGGATTGGGAATATTTCCTTGAACTGTTTTTGGGAGGACTGACAAGGGGAAGCATCTATGCCCTGATCGCTCTTGGATATACCATGGTTTACGGGATCATTGAGCTGATCAATTTTGCCCATGGTGAGATTTATATGATCGGGGCCTTTACTGCATTGATTGTCGCGACCGTTCTCTCAATGCTAGGATTAAACCAGTTCGCAATTTTGGTCTGTGCCATGGTCGCCGCGGTTGTTTATTCCTGTGCTTATGGGTTTACGGTTGAAAAACTGGCTTACAAGCCGTTGCGTAAAGCCCCGCGTCTCTCTGCATTGATCAGCGCCATCGGCATGTCCCTGTTCCTTCAGAATTATGTTCTTCTCGCGCAGACATCAGATTTTCTGCCATTCCCAAGCCTGATTCCGGACTTTGAATTCTGGGAACCCTACGCACATGTTATCAGTTCTCAGGAGCTTGTCATTCTGACGACAACCTTTATCGTCATGATTCTTCTCACCCTGTTAATCAAGTTTACCAAGATCGGAAAAGCCATGCGTGCCACTGCACAGGACAAGGTGATGGCAGCACTGGTCGGTATTGATGTGAACCGGGTGATTTCGGTAACATTTGTGGTCGGGTCTGCGACGGCTGCCATCGGAGGCGTTTTGATCGCTTCCCATATCGGTCAGATTAATTTTTATATCGGTTTTATTGCCGGCATCAAGGCATTTGTTGCAGCGGTTTTAGGCGGTATCGGCAGCATTCCGGGAGCAGTTCTGGGCAGCCTTGTTCTGGGATGGACAGAGAGCTTTTTTACGGGGTATATTTCAAGTGATTATGAAGATGTTTTCGCCTTCATGTTCCTTGTCTTTATATTAATTTTCAGGCCCGCCGGGATTCTGGGTCGATCTGAAACCCAAAAGGTGTAAGGTGTATTCTGATCATGGTGACACTTGAAGAAATAAAAAAATCACTCCTTACAAGCCTCTGGTTCATGTTTTTAACCTTCCCGATTATGGTCATCCGGGTCAATACGGTTCAGAACGAAATCGAGTGGCGATGGATGAACATGCTCCTTGTCGGAGTTGCCGGTTTTATTCTTTCCTTTTTCTGGCGGAATCTGTTCCGGCAGAAAAAGGAAAGAGCAGAAGATCAATCTGTAAAGGCAGAAAAAAGTGTAATTTTTCAAAAAATATATAAAGACAGAAAATACTATTTTCCCGCTGCTGCAATCCTTTGTTTTTTTGTGGCAGGCTTTCCTTTTTTATTTTCTCTCTACCAGACCAATATCATGATCACGGCTCTGATTTATGTCATGCTCGGGCTTGGGCTGAATATTGTGGTGGGTCTGGCCGGACTTCTGGATCTCGGATATGTTGCATTTTACGCAGTGGGCGCCTATTCATATGCCCTGCTGAATTATCATCTTGGTATTGGTTTCTGGATAGCTCTTCCCTTGGGTGGTTTGCTGAGCGCCCTGTTTGGAATTCTTCTCGGGTACCCGGTTCTCCGCCTCCGGGGGGATTATCTTGCCATCGTCACTTTGGGATTTGGAGAAATTATCCGTCTGATTCTGGAAAACTGGAATGAGTTTTCATTTGGGCCCAGCGGAATTGCCAATATCCCGCGGCCTGGTTTTTTTGGAATCGAAATGTCTCTGGCAGGACATACCATTTACCTTTACTATCTGATGATTCTGCTGGTTCTCTTTACCATATTTGTCGTGAACCGCCTTCAGAATTCCAGAATCGGCCGGGCATGGATCGCTCTCAGGGAAGATGAGATCGCCTGCCAGGCCATGGGAATCGACAAGGCAAAAACCAAGCTTACGGCATTTGCCCTTGGGGCAACCTGGGCAGGAATGGGCGGCGTTATTTTTGCGGCAAAAACCACCTTTATCAACCCAGCGAGTTTTACCATCTGGGAATCGATTATTATTCTGTGTATCGTTGTGCTGGGCGGAATGGGGTCTATTTTAGGAGTAATTTCCGGAGCGATGATATTGATTCTGCTGCCTGAATACCTTCGGGCGTTTTCCGAATACCGGATGCTGATTTTCGGAGTTGTGCTGGTGGTGATGATGATTTTCCGTCCAGGTGGAATGGTTCCGGATATCAGACGGGCCTACAAATACAAAGGTAAAGAAGCGCACTGATATGAAGCCGATTCTGGATGTAAAAAAATTGACCATGAAATTTGGCGGCCTGACTGCGCTTGATAATCTGGATCTGGATGTCAGAGAAGGCGAGATTGCAGCCCTGATCGGTCCGAACGGAGCGGGAAAAACCACTTTTTTCAATTGTATTACTGGAATTTACAACCCAACCGGAGGGGATATTCTTGTTCATGGTTCCCAAAAAGAATCCATACGGATCAATGGACTGAAACCCAATCAGGTTACACAGAAAGGTCTGGCGCGAACTTTTCAGAATATCCGGTTGTTTCCAAACATGACCGTTCTCGAGAACGTGATGATCGGAAGGCATTGCCGCACCCATTCCGGCATTCTGGGAGCAATTTTCCGCGGGCAGTCAACAGTTCGGGAGGAACAACAGGTTGTGGAAGACAGCTATGCGATACTGGAAAAGATCAATCTGTCCCAGTATGTGGATGAACTGGCCATGAATCTTCCCTATGGGGCACAACGCCGTCTTGAAATTGCAAGAGCCATGGCAACCGATCCGTTTCTGCTGCTCCTCGATGAACCTGCTGCAGGAATGAACCCTCAGGAAACCGCGGAATTGGATGAGCTGATTGTCTGGATAAGAGATACGGAAAAGATATCCATTCTTCTGATCGAGCATGATATGAAACTGGTCATGAGTCTATCGGATCGGATTTTTGTGATGGATTACGGCAGGAAAATAGCTCAGGGAACGCCGGATGAGATAAAATGCAATCCCATTGTGATCAAGGCCTACCTGGGGGAGGAGATGGATGCTTAAACTGATCGATGTCCAGACCTACTATGGGAAAATTCAGGCGCTCCGGGATATCAATATTGAGATCCATCCGGGGGAGATCATCACGCTGATCGGTGCAAACGGTGCCGGAAAATCAACGACCCTGATGACCACTTGTGGTATTGTTCCTCCGAGTTCAGGAGATATTCTTTTTAACGGACAATCCATTGCCCATATGAATCCGAATAAGATCGTGGCCATGGGAATTTCACAGGTTCCGGAAGGCAGGCATATCTTCCCCTATCTTTCCGTCAAGGAGAATCTGGATATGGGTGCTTTTCTGAGAAAGGACACCGGCCAGATCCGGAAGGATATGGAACATGTTTTTGAGATGTTTCCCATTCTGGCGGAAAGGCAGCATCAGCAGGGAGGGACATTAAGCGGCGGCGAGCAGCAGATGTTGGCCATTTCACGCGCCCTCATGGCCAAACCAAAACTTCTTCTGCTGGATGAGCCATCCCTTGGCCTTGCCCCGATTGTTGTCAGACAGATTTTTGATATTATCAAAAAAGTGAATCAGGAGAACAATACAACGATTTTTCTGGTCGAGCAGAATGCCAACCTTGCCTTGAAAGTTGCAGACCGCGGGTATGTTATGGAAAACGGCCGGATCACCATGACCGATACCGCTGATAATCTAATGGCAAACGATGATGTCCGGAAAGCCTATCTGGGGATTTGATAGACGGACGGTTTGCCAGTTAGCCGGTTGACCGGTTTGCCGGTTTTGCTTGATGAAGCATTTTCGGGCTAACGGGCTAACCGGCCAACGGGGTAACAGATTGATCAATCCGGATGCTTTTTAAGAAACTCAGCATAATGCATTGCCGATTCTTCCGGCAGTTCAAGCATGGGCAGATGACCGCAATCTTTCAGTATCACGGTTTCAGCCTGCGGCAATTGTTTTTGATAGATTTCAACGCTGGAAACATGAATCAAACGGTCTTGATCACCCCAGATCACAAAGACCGGCATTTTCAAATGAGACAGAAGCTCCAGTTGCGCTTTTTCATCCAGGAAAACCGGACTTGATCTGAGATCGGCAAACATTTTCTGGTTGAAATCATTTCTGCTGATATATTTCCGGGCCATGACCGAGTGGACCGGCCATGGTAGAAACGGTTCGTCATAAAAGGCGTATTCACCCAGCCGGTCGTAATCCTCTCTTGTTTTTACCACAAAAGGGTTTACCCCTTTTTCCAGAGCCACCCTGAATTCACTGGGTGTTGGAGATGTCACACCGGCGGAGTCAAACAATCCCAGTGTGATCACATTGTCCGAATGGTTCGAGGCATAAATTTTGGACACCAGTCCGCCAAGAGAATTCCCCGCAATATGGAATCGTTTCAGGCCGATGGAATCAATGGTTTTTTCAATTCCCTGGCTCAGAGAAACCGGGTCGTATTTTTTTGCGGGGTCTTGAAAATTATCGCCGTGTCCCGGCATGTCGATGGCCAGCACGCGGTATGTTTCCGGAAGATACCGGACAAACCGGAGCCAGTTGTTCTTATCTGCCGTAAATCCATGCAGAAGAACCACAGTTTCACCCTTTCCTTCCCGCTCCAGGTAGGAGACCTTTTCTCCGTCAACATCCACTGTTTTATAGACCAGGTCTGATTGGCTTCTTTCCCGGTCGATTCCAAAACGGTAGATGTTGTCCTGCATGGATGCGCACCCGGATAATAAAGCCAGAAGTAGAATCTGAATCAGAAACACAATTTTGTTTTTCATAAGTTTTCTCCCTAATAAGCCATGCCTTTCGTATTGATCACTGTGACAATCCATATCCTGTTTTTCCCATTAATTCAATCTACATCATCACATCAAAAAGTTAGTCTGTCGTACCAGCAATTCAATTTATTCCCGGCTCACCGGAAGCGGGGAGGCTGTTTAAAATATAGGTTGAATTTTCTCTCAATTTCCGGTATTTTATAGTCAAAAACACTTCAATCAATTTTTTTCCATTTCACGTTTATTGTACCACATAAAAAACAATCGCCATAGTTACGGGAAAAACCGTTTCAGAATATGAATGCAAAGAGAAACATATCACGCGTATTTCTTTTTCACATGACGCTGGTGGCCGTCATCTCCATTTCAGTCATTGGATATCTATGGATTGCACAGGAGTATAAAAGGTTTACGAAAGAGACTCAAAATATTCGATCCACCTATATGAACGAATATAAAAGAGTGATCACGGGTGAAGTGGAAAAGGTGATGGATTATATCCATTATAAGCAATCTCAGACCCTGATACGGCTCAAAGAGGAAATTCAGAATAGAGTAATAGAAGCCCATTCCATTGCAGAAAATTTATATCTGGTAAAGAAAGATTCGATGTCGACATCGGAATGCGAGGCAATGATTGTGGAGGCAATCCGGCCGATTCGATATAACAATGGCAGAGGCTATTTTTTTATTACCCGGACAGATGGCGTTGAAATGCTGTTTGCCGATAAACCGGAGCTTGAAGGAAAAAATCTGATCCATATTCAGGATACCAACGGCAAATATGTAATCCAGGATATGATTCGGATCGTGGAAACAGAAGGAGAGGGATTTTATCAATACACATGGACCATGCCGAATCAGGAAGGCAAGAATTTTTCAAAAATTGCATATATAAAAAAGTTTGCGCCTTTCCAATGGTTGATCGGTACAGGTGAATATCTTGATGATGTTGAAAAGGATATCAAAGAAGAAGTCATCGCCAGGATTGAAAAAATTTCTTTTGGGAGAGGTGGGTATATTTTTACCGGAAACTGGGATGGCCTGAGTCTTTCCGGACCGGCAAAAGGAAAGAATATGATGCATGTGAGGGATGCAAACGGTGTGCAGATCGTCCGGCAATTGATACGGAAAGCAAAATCCGGAGGCGGGTATCTTGAGTATGTGATGCCTCGGTTTGAAGGACAGCGTCCATTGCCGAAATTAAGTTATGCAGTGAGTGTTCCGGAATGGGGCTGGTATATCGGCACGGGGATTTACATTGATGATATTGAGGAGGCGATCCGCAAAGAAGAAAATCTCATGAAAGAGAGAATCCGGTTGAATATCATCAAGCTCATTGGTATTTTTTTATTTGTTTCCCTGCTCGCCTTCTGGATGGCAAGGCAGATTGCAAGTAAAACCCGGACTGCATTTGAGCATTTTTCCGTATTTTTCAGATCCGCGGAGCACAGTTCCATGGAAATCGATACGTCTGACCTGGGATTCAGAGAGTTTGAGGAGATTGCGATTTCTGCAAACCGTATGATTGAAAGGAGACGCCAGGCGCAAAAAGAGATGCAGGGGTTACGGGATCTGCTGAAGAACATTATTGATTCCATGCCATCCATTCTTGTCGGGGTAGACCCGATGATGCAGGTAACCCAATGGAATCTTGAGGCTCAGAAAGTAACAGGCATTGATCCGGAAACGGCCCAAGGTCAGGCACTTTCAACGCTTCTTCCCCAATTCGACATTCAGATGGCAAGGGATGCCATTGATCAGAAAAAGACCTGTAAAAAAAGCAAGGTGATTTTTGTCTTGCATACGGATAAAGGATATGTGGATATCACTGTTTATCCGCTTACGGCAGAAGGAATAGAAGGTGCGGTTATTCGGATTGATGATGTCACGGAAAAGGTACGGGCGGAAGAGATGATGATACAGTCTGAAAAAATGCTTACCGTCGGAGGGCTTGCCGCCGGCATGGCTCACGAGCTCAATAACCCCCTTGCCGGTATTGTTCAGAATATTCAGGTTGTCATGAACCGTCTTTCCGGAAATCTTCCCCAAAACCATCAGACGGCCTCCGGTCTCCAGATCCGTCTGGAAACCATCAATGCCTATATTCAGGATAGAGGGATTGACCGAATGCTTTTGAGTGCAAAAGAATCCTCCTTGCGTGCATCGCAGATCATCAAGAATATGCTTTCTTTCAGCCGGAAAAGCGAAGCCTGTTTTGCACCCGCAGACCTGAGAGAGATTGCCGACAATACCATTGAATTGCTGAAAAACGATTATGACTTAAAATATCAGTATGATTTTAAACAGTTACAGATAAAACGGGAGTATGATCCCCATATTCCGGAGGTCCGTTGCGAGTATTCCAAAATTCAACAGGTGATTTTGAATATTTTGAAAAATGCTGCTTATGCCATGGTTGGTCAGGATAATGCCCCGTTGATTGTGGTTCGCGTTTATCAGAACCGGAACAATGCTTTTATTGAGATAGAAGACAATGGCCCTGGAATGGATCCGAAAATACGCGAGCGGGTATTTGAACCATTTTTTACAACAAAATCAAAATCCGGGACAGGGTTGGGGTTATCTATTTCCTATTTTATTATTACGAGCAACCACAATGGTACGCTGGAAGTCGAATCAACCCCTGGAAAAGGCTCCCGGTTTATTATCGGACTGCCCCTGTAAATTGTTTTCCCCTTCAATCATTTTACGATATTCTCCCGTATTCATCCGTCTTTCAAATAACTTGAAAACATGGATTTGCTTTTTTATTTTTTTGTGGTGTGGTAGGGAAAAAGTGCGCAACAGACATGATGGATTTGAATATAACGGGCGGCACAAAATAAATGGGATCGATGGATGAAAACAGATTGGAATAGACACCCGAAATTCGTTTTGGAATTATCCGGCCCTACAGATGCATTCAAGCCGGTACTTTGGTTTTCTCTTTTAATCCTGATTCCCGGTCTGATTATCGCAGCATCGGTATCTGTTTCATGGGGGGACGGGTATAAGGGGCCGCTGAAAACAAGGAATCAGTTCCCGCCTTTTTTTATGTTCATCAACCCCTTGCCTGTTTCGCCGGTCACGTTACCCCATGGAGAAGCCAGATTATCTCCGGCAATCGATTACAGCAGTATTTTTGTGGATCAGGATTCCGGGAACTGGGAAGTTCTATTGGATATGGAGTTGATGGTAGTTGATCTGATGATGGAGTATGGCGTTACAAAGAATCTGACCCTATCCTTCCAACCTGTTTTTGTTCAAATGGGGAGTGGTTTTCTGGATAATTTTCTGGAATCATACCATGACAAACTGGGTGTCTCCAATTATGGCCGTGAAAACCGCCCCAAAAATGAGTTCGGATATTGGATCTCCTACAAAGGGCAAACCTGGGTTATGGGAAAGGAAGGCGGTCTTCATCTGGTGGACAGCCTGGTATCGGCAAAGTATTCTGTGCTCAGAAACAGTAAAGCCATTCCACTGGATCTTTCATTCGCCTATATTCTTAAAATCCCCTTTGGTGACCCGGAATATGGTTTCGGCAGCGGCTATGCGGATCATGGCCTGCATTTTCTGTCCCGGATATGTCTTGATCCGGTCATAATCTATCTGAACAGCGGGTACAATATAGTATCCGATCCAAAAACCAGCGGAGCAGACATACAGGTGGAAGATACCATCAGCCTGTTTGCCGGTCTGGAGTATCTGTATAACCCGGATCTCTCTTTTCTGGTTCAGATAAATTATTTTTCCTCTCCATTCCAGGATGCGGAATTCAGTCAGTTTGACGAAGGAGGGATTGAGCTGGATCTTGGTTTTGTGTACCAGTTATCCCCGCATGCTGATTTTGAATTTGCATTTGGTGAAGATCTTGCCGCAAGTGGCGTGCCGGATTTTAATCTTCATTTCCGGATATCGTACTCCTTTCATTAGACGGATTCAGTTTATCCATTCTGAGCCGATTCAATCCATCTTGACTCATTTGATATCCTGTGCAAAATAGGAACTTTCATATGGTTGTAATGTATTCATTGCGAGAGAAAATAACAGCATTTTATAAAAGGGTGGAATTTCGATGATAACTTTGAAGGACAAACTTTCCCATTTATCTTACCAGGAAGCCTGTAAATTGCTCGGAACCAGAGGTAAAGATCTGATCATGCAAGGTGGCAAATATGATATGGATGTATATGAACAGGTAAAATTCGATGAAAACCGTTTTGAGCTGAATCTTTACGAGGCGCTTGTTTCCATATCACTGAGAGATGATAAATTCGGGAAACTGGATATAATATGCTCTTCTTGCTCCGGATTTTGTGAGCATAAAGGAGCAGCCTTTTCTCTGATTCTTGAAGAGAAAATGACCCTGGGTTTGTCTGCGCCTCCGCCTGAACGCGTCCCCATGGAGAGCCTTAGTGAAGAAAAGTTATTTGAACAGGCCATCCGTGATCGTGCGGAAAGAGCCGGGAAAGAAAAGATGGTGGTTACATCCATGCAGTCCGATCAGTTATGGACAGATTATATGGTCACCAGCCGTGAGTCCGGTAAAAGTTACCGGATTGCTTTGAGGGGATGGGAAAGAGGGGAATCTTTTTGTTCCTGTCCGGATTTCCGGAAAAACACGCTGGGAACATGCAAGCATATTATGCATGTCATTGGGAAGGTTCAACGGAAATTCAATAAAAAAATGAAGAGTACACCATTCAAGGTGAATGATATCTGTGTCTATGTCCGATATGATCTTGACCTGGAATTGCGGCTTCTTTTTCCTGAGGAATCGGATTCCAGAGCGAAAACAATTTTCAAACCGTTCATCAATAAAAAGATTGATGATATCAAAGGACTGTTGAAGTCAATCCGGGAGGCGGAAAGGTCTGGTTTGGATGTCATCCTTTATCCGGATGCAGAAGAATTGATTAACCGGGAACTGTTTCAGGAGAAAATGGAAGCCCTGGTCGCCGAGATTCGACAGGATCCGGAAAAACATCCTTTGCGGAAAAGTCTTCTGAAGACCGAACTGTTGCCGTATCAGCTTGAAGGTATCGCATTTTCCGCAGGAGCAGGAAGAGCTGTCCTGGCCGATGACATGGGACTGGGCAAGACCATTCAGGGAATCGGTGTAGCTGAAATGCTCTCGCAGCAGGCAGGAATATCAAAGGTTCTCATTATCTGTCCGGCGTCATTGAAAAGTCAGTGG
>CAMBQS010000021.1 GCA_945870015.1 Desulfocicer vacuolatum DSM 3385 | reverse complement strand
TCAGAATAACTGGGATAAAATTACCAGCCTGGACAACGCAAAAAGTCTGGGCAGCGTTGGAGAATCCTTTGCTTACTTAGGGCCGTTGGTATCCTGAAGTCAAAGGAGATAGATATCATGCAAAGGCGTTACGCTTTTTCTGGTATCCTGAATTTATAATAACCTTTAACAAGTGCCGGCCGAACGCAGTAATGAATGTTTATAACTTTTCAACCAATTTGCTTGAATCTCCTCCAAGCCAAAGCAGAAAAGAAAAGAACAGTAACCGGCCGGCACTTGTTATTCACTATAGGCTATCTCCAAAATTGAAACTGTTTTGAGATAACTTCTATAATAAAGCATTAATTACATTTTAAAAACCACGGAGGTTAATCATGGTTGGTATCACATCTTATGGTGGATATATCCCCAGATTAAGATTAAACCGCGGCGCGATATACGGCGCTAACGCCTGGATGGCACCGGGACTTATCGGTTCTGCAGGTGGTGAAAAATCAATGGCCAATTGGGACGAAGACAGTCTGACAATGGCGGTAGAGGCGGCAAGAGACTGCATTGCAGGCTTTGACAAAACAAAGATTGATGCGACCTACCTGGCATCTCTCAACCTGCCTTTCCAGGATAGACAAAATGGTGGAATCCTTTCTGCAGCACTCAATCTGAAAGAAGATATTGAAACAGCGGACTTTACTGGGTCTACACGGGCCGGATTGTCCGCAGTTATTGCAGGGATCAATGCGGTAAAGACCGGAGATTACCGGAATGCTCTCATTGCAGCCGGTGACCGGCGAATTACCAAAATGGCTTATTCTCATGAGCTGTGGGCCGGTGATGGTGCAGCATCGCTTATGATTGGAACGGAAAATGTAATTGCCGAGTTCAAAGGTGCGTATACCGTCACAGACGATTTTATTGACCACTTCAGGGGACAAGGCGAAAAATTTGATTACAACTGGGAAGAACGTTGGATCAAGGATGAAGGAATCGGCAAAATAGTTCCAAAGGCGATTCAGGGAATACTCAAAAAAACAGGTGTGGACGGTAAGGATATCTCCCGTTTCATCATGCCCTGTGTTTTTGGCCGTGTTCCTTCAGATATTGCAAAGGGTTTCGGTATCCCCTCTGATAAAGTATCCGACAATATGCACAAAGTTTGTGGTGACACCGGCACAGCGCATCCAATCGTCATGCTGGCCTTAGCCCTTGAAAAAGCATCGCCTGGTGACAAACTGCTCATCGTATGCTTCGGTCAGGGTGCTGTTGCCATGTTGTTTGAAGTCACGGACAAGATAAAAAATCTACGCCCCAGAAACGGAATCTCCGGCTGTCTGGCGGATAAAAAAGCGGAACTGAATTATATCAAATTTTTATCCCATCGGGGCATGCTTCAACAGGATTGGATGATGAGAGCGGAAGGAAATTATAAAACCGCCCTCACAACCCTGTACCGAAGCCGCAAGATGATTCTTGGAATGGTTGGTGGAAAGTGCACAAAATGCGGCACAGCCCAATTCCCGAAATCAGAGATGTGTGTAAATCCTGAATGTGGAAAAATCGGAACCCAGGAGGATTGCGAATTTGCAGACCAGCCTGGAACAATCAAAACTTATACCTCTGACCTGTTAACCTATACGTTGGATCCTCCAGCGCACTATGGCATGATCACCTTTGAAAACGAAGGTCGTGGCATGTTCGATTTCACAGACTATGAGGCCGGAAAAATCAAAGTTGGATTGCCGGTCAAGATGGTATTCCGAATTCGAAATTTTGATAAGCCAAGAGGTTTTATACAGTATTACTGGAAAGCAAAGCCGGTAATTTCAAAAGAGGAGGTATAACATGGCTGATGGAATCAAAGATAAAGTGGCTATTCTTGGAATGGGATGTAGCCGGTTTGGTGAAAGATGGGACATCGGCCCGGAACAACTCATGGTCGAAGCTTTTCAGGAATGCATTGCCGATGCAGGGATTGATAAAAGTGAAATCCAGGCAGCCTGGTTTGGCCAATGTTACGACGAAATCGGAACCGGAAAAGGCGCACTTGGTTTACCATTTGCCTTACGATTGCCATATATTCCGGTTACACGGGTAGAAAACTTCTGCGCGACAGGAACAGAAGCTTTTCGAGGTGCGGTTTATGCAGTTGCTTCCGGTGCTTGTGATATTGCTCTTGCCCAGGGCGTTGAAAAATTAAAAGATACCGGCTATGGCGGATTGCCGGCCATGGACAGCGTCAACAGTGGTTCATTGGTTGGCCAGGTTATGCCGAACATTTCCGCTCCCGGATCTTTTGCACAACTTGCCAGTGCGTATAGAGCCAAATACAACATCAGTTATGATGACCTGAAAAAGGCTATCGCCATGGTTTCTGTGAAGAGTCATGCAAATGGTGCCAAAAATCCCAAAGCCCATCTGAGAAAACCGGTAACCCTTGAACAGGTATTGGCTTCTCCGATCATTGCTGATCCATTGGGGCTTTTTGATTGCTGCGGGGTCAGTGACGGTTCTGCATGCGCTATTGTCACCACTCCTGAAATTGCGAAAAGTCTGGGTAAAACCGACCTGATCACTGTCAAAGCGCTTCAATTGGCTGTCAGCAACGGTCAGGAACAGGGATATAAAGACTGGGATGGTTCCTATTTTGCCACGACCAGGCATGCTGCTAAACGCGCCTATAAGGAAGCCGGCATTCAAAATCCAAGAGAAGAGATTTCCATGTTTGAAGTGCATGACTGCTTCTCCATTACTGAATTTGTAACCTATGAAGATCTTTATATCTCTCCGGAAGGCGGCGCAACCAAAGATGTCATGGATGGTTTTTTTAATGCAGATGGAAAGATCCCCTGTCAGATTGACGGTGGTCTGAAATGTTTTGGACACCCAATCGGAGCATCCGGACTTCGAATGCTTTACGAAATGTATCTCCAGCTTTTAGGAAAAGCCGGAAACAGGCAGCTTAAAAACCCGCGGATCGGCCTGACACACAATCTGGGAGGTTTCCCGTTTTCCAATGTTAATGCCATATCCATTGTCGGACTTTACAAATAATCAGCTTTCTTGTGTGCGCTGATGTCCAGTTTGAACCCACCTTTTGTGCCCCTGTACACATCCAGAAAATGTACAGGGGCATTTCTTTTCTGTTTTTGTAATCACTTTCGTTATCTTTCAAGGTATTACATATATTATCGAATGGTAATTTTCTTACCATTTTTTATTTCATTTATGCCACAAATTTCACTGTATCCATACAGGCAAAATAAGCTAATAAACTGTTATTATTAAATTTTAAAAAAATATGAAAACTGGTACTTCTCTTGCTTAACCAGTCGGCATTAAAAACAATGGAACAGAAAATTGAACAGCGCAGCGACTTTTGAAATCGCTTGGAAACCGAACATATCATATGAAAAGGGAGATGGATATTTTGAAAAAAATTCTGACCGATAATGGAGGCAGACGAAGCAATATTGATCGGCGATTTGTATCCTATGATGTATACATTCCGGAGCGAAGACAGGGGATTGAACGAAGAGACCATGGAGACAGGAGAAAACAGCCGCGCTCATTGGACGCCTGAGGCTCGTTCATGCGAATATCCTTTGTTGGTTGTCAGCGATCTGAAAGATTGAAAAACATCGTGTTTTAAGGTCAGATCATAAAGCAGTATTCAGACTTTCAACTATATGTAAATAGTCTTCTTCTGTAATCGTTTTCACGCCGAGCTGCTTGGCCTTTCTGATCTTGCTATCCCCTACATTTTCACCACATACCAGATAATCGGTTTTCCCGCTTACTGTGGTTTGGACATTGGCTCCGAGCTTTCGTGCTTGAACCTGCATATCTTCCCGACTGCCTTTCTTCATTTTGCCCGTAAACACAATTCCTTTCCCGGCAATGGGACTCCCCGATGTTTTCTTTTCATGCGCAAGGGGTGTCATTTCAAGGGTAAACCCCATGCTCAACATATTTTGAATTATATTCCAAACCCTTTCAATACCCTTTTGTATGGATTCGCCGGTCTTCTCACCAAAGCCATGAATCTGAATTATTTCCTCTTTCCGGACTTTCCCAAGGTCTTCCAGCCGGATATGGGACAACAGCTTACGACTGTCTCCTGTACCCAGATCCGGAATTCCAAAAGCTGCGAGAAAGCGCCAATCTTCTACAGGTTTTTTTATGCTTGTCTGTATGGCATTCCATAAATTTTTAGACTGCACCGGGCCAAATCCAATGTCCAGAAAATCCTTCTCTGTCATGACATAAATTTGAACAAGACTGTTGAATCCATCCTCCACCAGTTTTTGAACCGTCTTGATGCCAAACCATTCCGCAGTTCCCAGCGTTTTAAAAAAATGAATAATCCCCTGCTCTATCTGAGCCGGACAAAAAGAGGCCATGCACTTTAAAAAATCATTATCCCATTGAAGGAATGAATTGCAGGAGGGACAAAACCCTGGAAGCGCAATCTGATCGGAGGGAGTGATCACCTTTTCCAGTTTGGGGATCACCTCCCCGCTTCGTATGATCTCAATCTCCGCACCGATACCTATTTTATCATCTCTCACCTTCCCGGCATTGTGTGCCGTAACCCGTCGGATCGTTGCACCGGAAAGAAATACCGGCATAACCTCCATCACCGGAGTAACATTGCCGGTTCTTCCCACCTGCCAGACCAGATTCTCCACCCGGGTGACTGCGGTTTCACCTTTTGTTTTAATGGCAATCTGCCACCGGTAGTGATGTGCAGTCGATCCCATATGCTCCCGGACAGCCTCATCTGTTACGCCGGCAACCATCCCATCCATGGGGTAATCGGTTTTAGCTGAAAGATTCCGGGTTATTTCTTCGACCTGATCCACGAGTTCTTCCGGGGTTCCGATCCAGGATTCCAACTCTGCATAGGGTACAAAAAATACAGCCCTGTCTTCGATGGCCTTGACTGCGAACTCATTCAATTTATCAGAATTGATGATTCCAACCACCAGGTTTCGGGGGTGTTCAAAGTTATTGGACAAATGTTCGTCAAAATAGGATTTTTTGATAACGATTTCACCGATTCCACGGCCTCGGCCGCCAAGAGGAATGATTCCTTTCTCAAATGCGCTGCTGATCTCATACCCGACCTCACCATTTCCCCTGGATGCAAAAATTTCTCCATCATCCCGTCCGGCAAGCCCGTCCAGTTTCGGGGTTACAGAGAACCGGATATCCTGGATTCCGATTTCCGCGGCTTCTTTTTTGACACGACTGATAAACCGTTCAAGAGCTTCCCGGGAATATGCTTTTTCAATGGAAAGCATGGGAACAGGATGACGAATCTCCTTTTTGCCTTCAAAAAGTTCCGGTTCGACTTTACTCAGAAAAGGATGGAGCGGGTCAAGCGTTTGAAGTTTTCCTACCAGCCGATCATATTCCAGATCACTGATCAACGGAACGCCACGACGATAAGCATCATTATAGGCCTTCAGTTGAGTAACAAGGTCTTCTATATCATCGGCTGTAATGTCAGACATATTTTTGAAATCGTCCTTTGTACTGCTTTGCATTGCTTCTTGAAATAATCTTCTCCAAACCCGGGCTGCCATTGAAAAGTGGACAATTCATCAGATACCGCAAGGACAGCACCGACCTCTACACCACGATAATTGCCGATCGTGTAAAGCGCAGAAAGCTCCATTTCAATCCCCAGAGCATTTTTCTCCTGATAGGCAGTAATTAGTTCCCTTGTTTCCCGGAAAACCGCATCGGTCGTCACTGCAAGCCCTTCCTGAAACGCAAGGTTTTCTTCTTCACATGCCGCCTTCAGTTTTGAAAGGATATTTCCCGAACAAAAAGAAATCTCCCCGGTTTCTTTCCCATAATGCAGAGAAGTGCCTTCCTGTATGAAAGATCCGGCCGGTAGAATGATGTCTCCGATCTGAACATTCGGAGAGATGGCTCCGCAAAGTCCGAAAAAAATAAAGTTCCGGGCTCCCCAGGCAATCAGATTTTCAAAAAGGATTGCAGCATACGGAGCCCCAACCATCGGTCCAACTACTGAAAAATGATGGTTTTCACTGGCGGAAGTATAGATCCGACTCATCATGAAATCAAAAGAACGATCCAATTTCACCTGTAACAGTGAACAGAGTGCCGTCATATCCTTTCTGGATGAGACCAGGATCACCAGTGATCCGGGGTCCGGAGACCTATCGCTCCGAATCGGATTGATAATCGCTTCGTTGGAATTCATTCCTCTACTATATGCTTATACCCTGTTATTCAGGCTTGATCCGGCTTTCAAGTTCTTCCTTGACCTCATCGATAATGCCATAAAGAAATTCCATATCTTCCAGGTTCAACCGGCCGGCTTTTGATGGAGCCCGGTCTGTTCCATCCTTTTTCTTCAGCATTCTTGGACCAATCTGAACCTTGGGTTGCGCATTCCCGTACTGATTGATGGAAACGATCAATCCGGTTTCCTCGCTTTTCCATTCCTTTAACTTTTTATCCTGATCTGGATCAAAAGGCATATCCTTCTCCTTAAAATAATAAATTTGTTTTACCCGGTTTTCCCGGAGCCTAAATAAAATGCACAGAACTATACAGAGATTCTGGAAAAATCCGCAATATCCTTGAACAAGGCTGCAATCTCTGACAACAAGGCCAGCCGGTTGTTTTTCACATCCGGATTATCCGCCATCACCATAACCCCATCAAAAAATGCATCCACAACACCACGCAATCCCGAAATCTCCATCAAAGCCCTGTCAAAATTTCCTTCTGCAAGAAACCCTGCAACTTTTTGCCGAACCAGATTGCAGCTATCGTACAAATCGGATTCACAACGCTCCTCAAAAAGAGATGCCGACACCTGGCCTCCCTGAAAGTGTTCTGCTTTTTTTAAAATATTCACCGCCCGTTTAAAGGCAATGGCAAGGGGTTCAAAATCCGGTTTGCTTTTCATGCTTTCAAGGGCTTTCACCCGTTTCCGCAAATCCGGAATGTTGTCAACAGAAACCGAAGTTACCGCAGCGATCACATCTTTCTGAAATCCCTCATCCGCAAGCATATGAGATATCCGGTCCTGCAGAAAGGAATAGACCTGTCCGGATGTCTCCTGTATTTTCGAAATATCCGCTTCTCCAAAAAAGCTGACACTTTTTTCAATCGCCTCTTTCAGGGAAAAAGTGAAATTCATCTTCTGAATGATCTGTAAAACTCCAATCCCCTGCCGGCGAAGTGCATAGGGATCAGAGGCACCTGTCGGGATTAAACCAGCATGAAAACACCCGGAAATCGAATCCAGCTTGTCGGCAATGGCCAGAAAAGATCCGACTTTCGTTTCCGGCAATGGTGCACCGGAATAAACCGGACGGTAATGTTCCTCGATTGCCGTTGCCACGATATCGCTTTCACCGGACAGCCCGGCATATACCCGTCCCATGATCCCCTGGAGCTTTGGGAATTCTACTACCATGTGACTGACCAGGTCGGCCTTGCACAGCCATGCTGCCTTGGATACATCCTGTCTCACCGACTCATCATGGCCTGCCTTCTCAACCAGGAACGCTCCCAGTTTCTGTACCCTCTTTATTTTCTCATATACAGAACCCAGCTTTGCCTGAAAAAGTACTCCCTTTAATTTATCCACCAGTTGATTGAGATCTGTTTTACGATCGGCCCGATAAAAAAACATGGCGTCTTCCAGTCTCGCTCGCAGCACACGCTCATGTCCTTTTGCCACAAGGCCCATATCCTTTGCACGGGTATTGTTGACCGCAATAAAATTGGGTTTCAACTGATTCTTGTCGTCCACAACGGCAAAATATTTCTGATGTTCCCTCATGGACATGATCAAAACCTCTTTGGGCAACTCAAGAAATTTTGTGTCAAAGGAGCCAGCGACCGGAACCGGGTATTCAACCAGATTGGTAACAATATTCGTCAGGTCCTCATCCGGTTGTACACAGCCTCCCAGACCTTCTGCGACAGATGCAATCAATTTTAAAACCAATTGTTTTCTTTTCTCAATATCTGCAAGAACAAAAGCAGCCTCAAGCGCTTCGACATACTGATCCGGCGATTCAATTTTTATTTTTCCCGGCGCCATAAATGGATGCCCCATTGCACACCGGCCGCTCTTGAGTCTTTCCATGGAAAAAGATACCACTTCTTTTCCCAACAATGCCAGAACAGTCTGGATCGGTCTGGCAAACAGGATGTTCATATCCGACCACTTCATAGATTTGGGAAAAGGCAGCGTAACAATCACTTCCGGCAGGATTGTTTTTAATATTGTTTTTGTGGCAAGACCTCTTTCCGTTTTTACGGCCATGAGGTATCTGCCCTTCTGGGTTTCGGAGACCCTGATGGCTGAGACCGGGATACCCACTTTCTCGGCAAATTTTACGGCTGCAACAGTCGGTTTACCGGTTTCATCCAATCCAATACGTTCCGGAGGCCCCATAACCTCACTGGTTACGGACTCCTGTTTTTCCGCTACATCCGATACTTCAATGGCAAGTCTTCTGGGAGTCCCGTACGTTCTTGCATTTCCGTGAGAAATACGGGCATCATCCAGTTTTTTTAACAGAGCGGCCGATAATGCCTGCAAAGCAGGCTCAATATATCCAGCCGGTATCTCTTCTGTTCCGATCTCAAGTAGCAATTTTTCCATAATATCCTCTATTCCTATTCGGCCTGCGATTGTCTGTTTCTATAATCCAACCAAGCCGGAATGCTTTCAGAATGATCCCTGACAACGATCACTTCATGTTTTCTTCATAAGTGGAAATCCCATGTTCTCACGCTGCTTCAGGTATCCTTCTGCGCATGCCCTTGCAATGTTCCGGATACGTCCGATAAATCCGGTTCTTTCCGTAACACTGATGGCGCCTCTGGCATCCAGAAGGTTAAAACTATGCGAGCATTTCAAACAGTATTCGTATGCCGGCAGAACCAACCCCTTCTCAATGATCCGAAGTGCTTCTGCTTCATATTTTTTAAAAAAATCATGCAGCATATCCACATCCGCAACCTCGAAATTATAGGTGGACCCTTCCACCTCCTGTTGATGATGGACATCACCATAGCGGATATTCTTATTCCACTTCAGGTCATACACATTATCAACTCCTTGCAGATACATGGTAATCCTTTCGAGACCATAGGTAATCTCCACAGATATGGGATGGAGTTCGATACTGCCTGCCTGCTGAAAATAGGTGAATTGAGTGATCTCCATTCCATCCAGCCAGACCTCCCATCCCAGACCGGAAGCACCCAATGTAGGGGATTCCCAGTCGTCTTCCACAAAACGGATATCGTGCTCAAGCGGATCCACACCAATGGCTTTTATGCTCTGAAGATAAAGTGCCTGTATGTTTTCAGGAGATGGTTTCAGGATAACCTGAAACTGGTAATAATGCTGGAGCCGATTCGGATTCTCTCCATATCTTCCGTCTGTGGGACGCCTGGATGGCTGGACATAGGCAACATTCCACGGTTCCGGTCCAAGCGCCCGGAGAAGTGTGGTTGGATGGAATGTTCCGGCACCAACCTCTGAATCAAAGGGTTGAACCAGCACACACCCCTTTTGGGCCCAAAATTTCTGCAATGTAAGTATGACATCCTGAAAATACATTTTGATTTTCCTTTTTTACAAAATAAGTAACACTATCAGGTCACGATCAACCCTGTCGAGTTGATGGCTGTATCCAGCAGGCAGGCGTCCTCCCGTTCCAGCAGAATCTCCTGCCAGAGGGGTCTCAGTTTTTCAATATCATCCTGCTCTCCAAAAGCCCAGACACACCCCCCGCCACCGGCTCCGGTGAATCTTGCTCCACATCGATTCCGGACAGCTTCGTCTGCTATCTTCTTTCCCATATCATCCAGAACATCCGGTGTCATTTTCATCCGGATCGATGTTTCCTTTTGCATTGATTCGGATGCACCTTTATAATTATGTTCTCTGAGTGAATCAATAAAATTTTTCGTACAGGAAATAATTTCAGACCATTCCCGCCTGCACTTCCCGGCAAGAAACTGTTTGACCCACCTGCCGTTGATATCAGCCGAAACATGCGGGACGCCGCAATAAGCCACAATAAAATGCTTGCGAAACTGTTTGTATTCCGGTTCCGGAATAACCGGATCTCTCCGGAAAAGAGGATCTGTAATTCGACAAGGCCAATGCCAGGCATTGATGCCTCCATACACGGCTGCAAGCTGATCCTGAAACCCGCACGGAACACCGGCGACACTTTCTTCAATGGCATGCGCCAGGATGGCCGTGTCGGATCTGGACAGCTCATCATTTTTCTGATCCTGCAATATCGAGGAAAAAGCAGCAACCAGCGCCACTGCTGCTGCCGATGATCCGCCCAATGCACTTCGAGGCGGAGATGATGAATGGATCCGGACATGCACTCCGCCAGCCCGGAAATAGGAGGAAATGGCAAACATCAGCCCCATGGGGTGATCAAAAGGTGCCTCATCCGCCGGAAACTCGGCATCCGGAAAACCCCGGGAAGATATCCGTATCCGGTCATCCTTATAGGGCAGCAGCACCACATGCGTATTCATATCCAATGCAATGTTAAACGTGCAGGGAGACAGATGTCTCAAGGGAAGGTGAAAGGTGCGGATGTCCAGTGTCCCACCCAGGTCAATCCGGCAAGGTGCAATGGCTTCAACCGGTTTTCTTTCCAGTATTTTTTGCAGTTTGTTGTTCATCGGCAATTTATCATCCGTGTTTATCCATCAATAGCAGGCTGATCCGGTTTCCGGATATCCGTCCATTATATGGTCATTCGAATATTTCTCAGAAATTTCAGGCTTCTCGGTTCTTTTCCCATCTGAAACTGAACAAATTTTTCCAAAAAATCCAGCCCCTCCATAATTGCACGGGGAGTAAACCGAATCCGTTCCACCTTTTTCAGGTCATCGTTATTGACCCACAACAGTTGTTTTACCGTCCCTGCGGAAAGCTGTCCCTGCTCCCGGGTGGAGGGTATGCATTTTTGGCACAGAATCCCTCCTTTTGAAAAATCAGTATAAATCCGGTTGCCATCAAACTGTTCCAAAGCAGTCCGGCATTTACTGCATTCCACAAGATTCGGCGTCAGACCGGAAAGTGCCAGAAAACGCATCTGGAAAATAATACTCAACTCTTCTCCGGAAAGCGTATTCTGATCCAGAAGATGAAAAACATACTCCAGAAGAAAATACAGACGCGCCTGCGGTTTGCCTTCTTCTACCCAGATGTTGACGACTTCTGCAAAATAGCTGGCATATGCGGTTTTCAGAATATTACAACGAATACCGGTATAGGGCTGAACCAGACTGGCTTCCGTTAAAACCGGAAGCTTTCCACGTCCTTTTTTCCCGGTAATATCAAGGGCTGAAAACAGTTCAAGAACCCCGGAAAACCGTTTAATGCTTTTTTTGGCATTTTTTGCGATCAGGGAAAGCTTCCCATACTCCTTTGTCATCAGGGTTACAATCAGATCATAATCCCCGTGATCAATGCGCCGGAGGATAATCGCACGGGTTGAAAAGTCTGACATCTGCTACACACCCAGGAGGATCGTAGCAATCTGAAAATAGAAAAAAACACTGATGATATCAATCGATGTGGTGACAAACGGCCCTGTTGCCACAGCAGGGTCGATATTGATTCTCGCAAAAACCATAGGCACCAGAGAGCCTACCAGTGCTGCAATGGTCATGGAAGAAACCACCGCAGAACATACAGAAATAGCCAGCGCCACTCTGCTGTATTGAAACTGGGCAACCAGCCCGATCATTGTACCGTAGACAATGCCGAGTATCAGACCCACTGTCAATTCCTTCAAAACGACCGGCCAAATGTCCCGGATATTCAACCGGCCTGTTGCCAGTCCGCGAACAACAATGGTAGAGGACTGGGTACCGATGTTCCCCCCCATTCCCGCTATAACAGGAATAAATGCAGCCAGATATGTAAATTTTGCAAGACTTCCCTGAAAACTGCCAATAATCAGGGATGCCAGGATACCACCGATACAGCTTACAAAAAGCCATGGAAGACGTGTCTTGGTGCTTCGTATCACCGACTTGGTCTCGATAAACTCTTCACCTGCACCAGCCATTTTCAAAATATCTTCTGTTGCTTCCTGCCTGAAAATGTCAATTACATCATCTACGGTGACGATTCCGATCAGATGTCTGTTTTCATCAACAACCGGAACAGCCAGAATATCATACCGGGCAACGATCCGGGCGACTTCCTCCTGGTCCACACTCGGCAGGACGGAGATTACTTCTTTTGCCATGAATTCTTTCAGCGGTGTCTGAGGCGCCACGACAACAAGCTGCCGGAGTGAAATAACTCCCATCAGGCAGCCATACTCATCCGTAGCATACAGATAAAATGGCATCTCAACATCCTGATGCTCGGTCTGTAGCGATTCAATTGCCTGTTTTGCCGTCATCTCCTGATTCAATGCAATAAACTCGGGCACCATGATACCACCTGCGGTATCATCATCATATCGAAGCAGATCCTCTACTTCTTCTGAATCCTCCTTTTCCATTTTTTCAAGAACAGCTTTGGCTCTCTCTTCCGGAAGCTTTGCAATCAGATCTGCAACATCATCGGTCTGCATCTCTTTGAGGATAGCAACCAGTGAATCAAGCTGGATATCTTCAACAATCTCCAGAAAGGTATCCTTGTCCAGTTCGCAGAACAGAAGGCCTTTACTTTCGATATCATCAATCATATTGAACAACTGTTTCTGGTTGTTCAGTGAGAGAGATCGAAACACCACGGACAGGTCTCCCACATGTGTTTTATTCACAATTTTCCGTAAATGGGAGGTTGCCCCCCGTCTGATCAGACGTTTGATGCTTTCCACCAGTATTTTATTTTTTTCGCTTAGCATATGCAGATATCCATTTTATGGAAGTTTCAATGTTACTATCTGTCCTCTTTTCCCAGAGATCTGTACAGGTTTTTCATCCAATGTTAATTTCACACCATTGGCATTGCCGATCAAAATATTAAAATTATTCAAGGCCTCCAGTTCCAGCCGATCCCCTGAAGAGAGGGTATATTCATCCGGCATTTTCCCGTCAATAATCAGTTTGATCCAGGAATCATCGACTGCCTCTATATACAATTTATGCTTTTTAGGAGGACGCGCTTCTTCCATGGGCGGGAATTCAACCCTTTCCGTTATTTTCCTGTCTGCCTTTCTTCCCGCTGAATCCATATTGCCTTTTGATATTTCCGGTGCGATCAACGGCTCCTGAACCGTTACATTCGTTCGATAATGTATAATAACAAGAACAATCCCTGTGAGAAGGACAAAGGAAAGAAAAAACCGCAACCAGAAACTCAGCCGGTTACCGATCCTGCTCCTGGCAGATAATGCCATGGCATTTTCTGCCAGATTTTCCCTGTATAAATTGATTACCATGTTCTTGTCTGCACCGATGCAATCCGCATACAATCGCAGAAATCCTCTTACAACAGAAGGACTTGGCAGTTGTGCATGATCTTCTTTCTCAATCAGGGAAAGCACATGCATGGATACCTTTGTTGCCGCAGAAACCTCCTCTATACGAACCCCTTTCTCAAGCCGTGTGTTTTTCAGGTAGCTACCAAAAGAAGGCAAATCAATATTTGCGATTATATTGTTTTCTTCTGATCTCTGTTTCAAATCATTTTCCTGAGAGCCAATTTCAAAAGTCTGTTGTTGTAGTTCCGGCGAAAGCCGGACACGAAATAAAGCGTAACACTATCCAGTATTTTCAGTTCTTTTCTATAGGGACATCGGCTTTCGCCGGTGTGATGCTTTTCAATCGTTTTGAAATTGGCTCCTGATTATAATATCTTTTTTATATGCGAATCTTTTTTCAAATCACCAATCCATGACTTTAACGCATTGTCCAGCATTTCGTTATACAGTTCCTCTTCGATTTCAGGAGAAGCTTGTGTAAGTGTTTTCCCCGGAATGGTAACGATGTTTTCAATAAAAAAAATCTGATACCCTTTATCGGTCTGCAATATGTCTGTAAATTGTCCTGCCTTCAGATCTTTCACTGCGTTCCGGATTGAATCGGAAAGGTCATTGAGTTGGAACAAGCCTAAATCTCCACCCCCTTCTGCAAGGGTGGATTCAGAATACATTCTGGCAAGCATTTCAAAGGATTCCCCATTTTTAAGTCGTTCCTGAATTGTTTTCATCCGATTCAGAACCGCATCATCTTTCTCCTCACCACCTGAAATGGAAGGTTGCTGTAAAATAATATTCCGAAGATGGTATTTCACCGTACCGGAGTATTTTTCCGGATGATCCTGATAATATTTACCGATATCCTCATTGGTTATGATGATTTTTGATTTCACCTTGTAATCCAGGAGCCGGGACCGCTGGATCTGTTTTTTCATTCGCTGGCGGTAATTTTCCACGGTGAGTCCGTCATTGGCCAGATTTTCCCGCAACTCCTCGTCTGTCCAATAGTTTTTCTTTTTAATCCGCTCGACAGCGCTGTCAATCTCACTCTCGTTCACAACGATCTCCGCCTTTTGGATTTCCTGATCTGCCAGTGTCTTTTCGATAAGCTGGTTCACGATCTCTTCCCGGGCTTGAAAAAGCATCTCTTTTTCCTTTTCAGGAGAATACCCGTATGTACGGATTTTTTCAGCATATGGATCCAGTATTTCGTTCAGTTCCGAAAGCGTTACAATATCATCGTTTACAATCGCGACAATTCGATCCACAACAACTTTATCCCCTGTTTCAGCAATGGACAGGGATATGGCGGTATGGAAAAGCAGGCCGATACATACCGCAAACCATCCTGTTTTTTGAAAAAATTTCATCTCTTCCTCAGTTCCTTTTTTTATGATTCAAGGATTTTTTCCCACAATTTCTTGTTAATTTCAATCTTATACTCTTTTCGAAGATTCTTTATCCACTCTTTATAATTTTCTTCTGCTTTTTTTCTCCGGATATTTTTCATAATCATCTCATTCATTTCCGGTTCTCCGGCAGCAGCTTCCGCATCCAGTGCCTGTGTGCTGTCCGGATCTTGGTCTTTATAGTACCCGGATATATCCTCTTTGGTAACCTTAATCTTGTCCTCAAGATCGGAACGGATCACTTTTTCCATCAGAATCCGTATCTTCAGCCGGTTTTTCCAGGTTTCATAGGAAACCGCATTTTCAAGAAATGTTTCCCTGAATTCATCATCCGGGTAATCTTTTTTAATCTCATCAACCGCTTGCTGGATTTCCGGTTCCGAAACCACGATGTTCAGTTCCTTGGCCTTTTGTACCAGAATCATCTCCTCAATAAGCTGATCCATCAGGCGCAGCCGAATGGTTTTTAACAATCCTTTGTCCTGAATTGCATTGTGGGGATAGGCAGTGTTTGAAAATTCCAGGGCTTTGGCAAAATCCAGTGAGGTCATCACCTGATCTTCCACCTGAATGAGAACCTCACCTTCTTTAACTATTCCAGGGTCTGAACACCCATAAATCCGTAAAAAGGATGAAAAAAACAATATATAGAAAATCAACCGGTTTTGTTTTACGATATCCATATCACAACCTAAAAAAGCAAACTTGATGATTTCTATAAAAAGAAGTTCAATCCCTGAAGCTCTCAGCGGTTAACATGCATCGCAATTTCTTTCAAGATGTTTTTAATTTCGATAACAGCTCCCTGAATCCCGGACTGGGTCAGTTTCACTTTTAAGGCATGATCCATGGTAAATTGAAATTTTTTCGGACTGGCTGTGACCATATCCACCAATCCAAATGGATGTTTCTGATGTATTTCTGAAAATTGCAGGGACAGATTTCTCCCGGTGATATCCAGCCGTTTCACCCCTCCCTTGACAGAAAGAACCTTAAGCATGATTTTCAACAACAGGTTTGCCGCCTCATCCGGGAGAACACCGTATCGATCCAGCATCTCTTCCTTAATGGCTGAAATTTCCGTCAGTTCCGTCATTCTTGCCAGACGGCGATAGACAGAAAGCCTCTGGTCAATATCCGGAACATACGTTTCCGGAATAAACGCGGATATGGGGATGTTGATTTCCGGTTCCAGGGTATCGGTTATGGGTTCGCCTTTCAGCTCTGCCACGGCGTTTTCCATAAGCTGCAAAAACATATCATAGCCCACTGCGGCAATATGCCCGGACTGGGAAACCCCCAGTGCAGACCCGCCGCCCCGGATCTGAAGATCGCTCATGGCGATCTGAAAGCCGGAGCCCAGATCGCTATGCTCCATCAGCACCTTCAGCCGTTTTTGCGCATCTTTTCCAAGACCGGTTTCCGCCGGGATAAACAGATAGGCATAGGCCTGTTCGTCCGCACGCCCGACACGGCCGCGAAGCTGATAAATCTGCGCAAGACCGAACCGGTCCGCCCGGTTGATGATAATGGTATTGGCAGCCGGAATATCCAGGCCGGACTCGACAATGGTTGTGCATACCAGGACATCCATCTCATGGTTTACAAAACTGATCATGATTTTCTCAAGTTCATCCTCGGAAAGACGGCCATGGGCAACACCGGTCTTTGCTTCCGGCACCAGTTTCCGAACCAGTTCCGCCATCTTGTTGATAGAGTGGATATTGTTATGGATGAAAAATACCTGGCCCCCGCGATTGATCTCCTTCTGAATGGCATCGGTGATCACCCCATGATCAAATTCGGAGATATAGGTAATGATCGCATGCCGCTCTTCCGGCGGAGTGGAGATGATGCTGATATCCCGCATCCCCATCAGGGACATGTGGAGCGTTCGTGGAATCGGTGTTGCGGTAAGTGCCAACACATCCACGGTTGTACGGAGTTTTTTCAAATTTTCCTTGTGCTTGACACCAAACCGCTGCTCCTCATCCAGCACAATCAGACCCAGATCCTTAAATTCAATATCCTTCTGAAGCATCCGGTGGGTCCCGATCACAATGTCAATGGCTCCGGATTTCATGTCATCGACAATGGCCCGCTGTTCCTTTGGGGAGCGGAACCGGTTCAGGCAGGCGATCCGGACAGGATATCGTTCAAATCGCTGATGAAAGGTTTTATAGTGCTGTTCCGCAAGTACGGTTGTCGGAACCAGAACCGCAACCTGTTTGCTGTCACTGATGGCTTTGAAAGAGGCACGCAATGCAACCTCGGTCTTTCCATACCCCACATCCCCGCATACCAGCCTGTCCATGGGAGTGGTGGACTCCATGTCGCTCAGCACCTCGTCAATGGTGTTCATCTGGTCTGTGGTCTCTTCATAAGGGAACGCTGCTTCAAAATCCTTGAAGTAACTGTCCGCCGCTCCAAAGGCATGGCCCTGTTTGACCCGTCTTGCAGAATAGAGTTTCAGGAGTTCTCCGGCAATCTTCTCCACCTCTTTCCTGGCTTTGCCCTTGGCCTTGATCCACGATTTCCCCCCCATTTTATCCAGAACCGGAAGTACCTCATTCACGCCGACATATTTTTTCACCATGCTCATCCGGTCTACCGGAAGGTACAGTTTGTCTTCATCCTTATAGAGTACCAGCAGAAAATCGTTGGTGACACCGTTCAGATTCAGCTTGGAAAGACCCTGATATTGACCGATGCCATGATCCACATGAACGACAAGATCCCCTTTTTTCAAATCTTCAAGGGCCAGCAGCTCGGTTCTGGTTGTCTGTCCTCTTTTTTTCCGGCGATGAAGTTTTTTGCCGAAGATCTCATCCTCGGTAATAATCGCAAGGGACTCCTCCGGCCACACGAATCCGGAGGAAAGCCGGCCAAGACAGATATATACCAAGCCTCTGCCGCGTTGCAGATCCGGTATGCCTTCAAGAACAGTAGGAGAAATACCATACGGTTTCAGTAACGACTGGAGACGATCCGCCTGTGGTTTTCCATTACAGATGATGAGAACAGCGCAGCCCTTTTCTTTACATGCAAAAATCCAGTCTGTCAGGGGTGACAGCAACCGGTCTTTATCCAGGGGAGTTCTCAATGCCCCGACAATAGCGGCATTGTGCTCAATATTCAATGGAACCAAATCCACAGGAGCGGCATTTTCCAAAGCTGCAACCAGCAGGGTTTTCAAATAAACCGGATGGGTTTCTGCAATCTGCCGGGAAACATCCGGCCATTTAAGAATCATCTTTTCCGGTTCAACCCTGATGCGTTTTTCCTCTTTGGCTTTTTCAAAATTTTCATGGATCTGGTCTTCAACAGACTGGGCACTGATAGCCAGATCCTGGGGCTCAATCAATACAAACCGGCTTTGGTCCGGAACATAATCAAAAAACGACCCGGGCTCCTGATAAACCAGCGGCAGAAGACTTTCAATGCCGGGAAACACTCCTTCCTCCCGGATACGGTCAATGATTTCCCGGCTCTGGGTGACCGGCAGATGAAGTTCCGCAGCCTGTTTCCGAATCCGGTTGATGATCTGGTTCAGTTCCTCTTTTCGGAGAACAGCCTCCCTGGCCGGCAGGATGATTGCCTCTCCGATGACTTTTACCTTCCTTTGATTGGATGCTGAAAAAAACCGGATGGAGTCCACGGTATCCCCAAACAGCTCAATCCGCAGCGGTTCAGAATACATGGGTGAAAAAATATCCATGATCCCGCCCCGAACGGCAAAATCACCGGGTTCTTCCACAATGGTGGTACGGACATATCCGCCTGCAATCATCTTGCTGACAAGGCTGTCCCGGTCCAGGGATTCATTCACCATGACAAGTTCGGAAAAATCAATCAGTTCCCTTCTGGGAATCAGCCGGTGCAAAACCGCACTCACGGTGGTAACGACGATCAGCGGCTGATCCGTCTGTATCATGCGGTACAGGACATTCATTCTCGCGGATGCGGTTTCATTGTGGTAGGAAAGCAGCTTAAAAGGCTGAATATTATATTCCGGAAACATCAACAGGCTGTTTTCATCCAGTTGTAGAAAAAATTGCAGATCCACCAGAAATTTTTCCGCATCTCCCGGAGCGGGCAGGATGACAACAATGGTTTTTTTGATCTGCTGATACAGCTTTGCAACCAGGTAGGCCCGTTCCGAACCCGATATGCCGGAATACTCAATTCCATGTCCGGAACGGAAATACGGATCT
>CAMBQS010000020.1 GCA_945870015.1 Desulfocicer vacuolatum DSM 3385 | reverse complement strand
ACTGCAAGGCCTTCCGGGATATTATGCAGCGTAATCGCCAGAACCAGCAGTGTGCTTCGCTGCCAGGATGTCTTTATTCCCTCGCTTTCTCCTAAGGCCAGGCCTAAATGAAGATGCGGAAGCAAGCTGTCCGTCAGTCTCATGAAAAGTCCGCCACCCATGAATCCGATCACGGCTGTCAGCCATGGGATTTGTCCCATCTGTTGCGCCATTTCAATGCCGGGCGCAAGCAATGACCAAAAACTTGCGGCAATCATGACACCAGCAGCAAAACCCAGCATGGAATCCATGAGTTTGGGTTTGACCGTCTTTACGAAAAAAACCAGTGCGGCTCCAGCCGCAGTCAATCCCCATGTAAAGATCGTGGCCATAAGCGCCTGCGTGACAGGGCTGTATTGCTGAATGAAGTCAATCATCTCTTGTTTACCTTTTTTCTGCGGCCAACACCCGTTATGAATGACTAAAACAGCTTGCTGAAAAAAGACGGTTCCACAATCGGTTTCAGGCAGGCATCTTTCCCGGTAATGCTGCCCTGCATGATGGAACCGCTTGCAGAATCATTTTGCACTGCATTGATCCGCAGTATGCCGGTTCCAGGCCCGGCGATAAAATATTGATGTTCTTCTTTTCCTGTAACCAGACGGCCTGAATCATGAATTGTAAACAGATCCCCTGATTTGATACCTGCATTGCTGCCGGATGAGATGACAACCTGCTGACCGTCAATGGTTTTGATAAAGGTCTTGAACGGCTCCGGTTCCATACTGTTGCAGATCTCTTCGCCCATCTCTGTGGACAGGGAAATGATAAGTTCCTGAATCTCTGGAAACATGGCAATATAGCCTTTGGCTTTCATCTTGCGATACAAGGCTTCGGGCAGATCGATTTTTTCCGAAAGGGTCATGTCCAGAATTTTGGCTCCGGTTTCCGTATCATACAAGCTGCAATATATGTGAACCTCAATAAAAAACATCATCTCCTTGAACCACCAGTATCCCCTCTCTTCCTGAAAATCCCGGATGCCGGTGATCGTTCCGGTTACCACCGCATTCAATCCCGCATTCCGGCCAACCGTAATAAGTGTCATGTTGTCGATCACACCCGATACCCGCCTGGGCTGACGGTCTCTTACTTCTGCAAATACCGGGTCTGTATCCTGAACCGGAACAATCCCTTTGCCTCTTTCCGTCAGAACGCCTGCCAATGTGCCATCTGTAACAGAAACCAGACGATCATCCAGAAGAGAACTCCTGTTTTGAAAACGGGTCAAACCAACCCTTTTCTGGAGGTGCGCATAGGAACTCTGTTGAAATTCAACTGGTTTTTTCTGGTCAGTCACACTATCGGAAGCCCAGGAAAAGGAAACCAGGATACCGGCCAGACACCCGATTACAATACAGTTGGCAAACTTCATTTTTCCCCCTTGTATTCCACAGTGACGGATGATGTCACGCCTCCGCGCGAAGTAAAATCGCCTGTCACCTTCAACCATTTCGGCAGAAGCGCTGAGACAAGATCATTCAGAATCCGGTTGACCAGATGTTCATAAAATATCCCGACATTGCGGTACTGGAGCAGATAATATTTAAAAGATTTCAGTTCGATGATCTTCTGATCCGGCCGGTAGGTAACCGTGATACAGCCGTAATCCGGCAGCCCGGTCATGGGACAGACCGATGTGTATTCCGGCTGTTGAATCGTGATATCAATATCCTGTTTGCCATGATACTTGTATTCGATCGGATCCAAAACATCGGACTGTATGATATCAGGACTTTCCAATTTATACCGTATTGCATTTTCATATGATTTGTTCATTGAACACTCCTTGGCTGTCTCATCGGTTCACAAGCCTGTTTTTTTCGGGTATCATCTCTTTTTCAGAAACCCTGTCATAAAGAATAAAAGTAAATCTGTCAAACACCCTTGACACCAGGAGCAATTTCTGTGTAATGGTTCAGCATAACAATCCATACTCTGTAAAAAATTCAGGTGTCACCCATGACTTCCATTGACGAACAGATACTGCGGGCAACCAAAGAAATCATTGTAAAATTTATTGAGGTTGGAAGAGTCTCTCCATCCAGTTTTGACGAGTCGTTTAAAACCGTCTACCAGACCATCTACGAATCCGTAAAACAAACAGACCGGAAACCCTCTCAGGAATAAACCAACCCTATAAACCGACCAGCGGGCTACCTGGTCAACGGGCAAACCTATTCTTCAATGCGCTTCCGCCCAGTTTCTGCCGCTCTGAATATTGACCTTCAGCGGAATCTTCAGATTCCATACTCCTTCCATGATATGTTTTACAAGCCCGGAAACGGCTGCAAGTTCCTCATCCGGAACCTCAAAAACAAGTTCATCATGAACCGTAAGAAGCATGGCCGACCGGTAATTGCCTTTTGTCAGGGCATCATCCACCTGGATCATGACCAGTTTGATCAGATCGGCTGCGGTTCCCTGGATTATGGTGTTGATCGCAATCCGTTCGGCTACCCCCCGGAGATTTTTATTCTCGCTGTCAATATCCGGTATATGACGGATTCTTCCCAGCAATGTACTGGAAACTCTGTCTTTTCTGGCTTTCCGGAGGACTTCCTCAATATAATCCCGGACACCGCTGTACCGTAAAAAATAGTTGTCAATGTAGGTCTTTGCCATCTTCTGGCTAATTCCAAGAGCCTTGGAAAGTCCGAACGGACTCATCCCATAGATAATTCCAAAATTGATGGCTTTTGCCTGGTTCCGGACCTCCGGTGTGATAAAAGACGGAAAAACCTGAAACACTTCAGAAGCGGTCCGGGTGTGAATATCCTCATCATTGATAAAAGATTCGATCAGAATCGGATCATTGGAACAATGGGCCAGGATTCGAAGCTCGATCTGGGAATAATCAGCGGAAACAAGACTCCAACCCTTTTGCGGAATAAATGCCTTCCGGATCTCCTTGCCCTCCTCCCCCCGGATTGGAATATTCTGGAGATTGGGATCGGAACTGCTGAGCCGTCCGGTAGCGGTTACGGTCTGGTTGTATGAGGTGTGAATCCTTCCGGTCTCCGGATGGATCAGATCCACCAGTGCATCCGCATAGGTTGATTTCAGTTTTGCCAGGGTTCTGTGCATCAGAACAAGCGCCGGCAGTTCATGCTTCTCGGCCAGACTGGTCAACACCTCCACATCGGTTGAATACCCGGTTTTTTTCTTGGTTTTTTTCTGCACCGGCAGGTTGAGTTTTTCAAAAAGAATGGTTCCGAGCTGCTGGGTGGAGCGGATATTGAATTCTTCACCCGCAATCCTGTAAATATCAGATTCAATCTGCAGCAGACGTTCCTCAAAGGACTGGGAGAGTTCCTTCAGTTTTTCCACATCCACCATAATACCATGATATTCCATGTGCATGAGCACCGGAATCAGGGGCATCTCTACGGTTTTCAACAGTTCCAGGGTTCCGGCTTCCTGCAACATCGGATAGAGTTTTTTATAGGCCAGAAATGTGATATCCGCATCCTCACAGGCATAGGTAACTGCCTTATCCACGGAAACCTTTGAAAACCCGATCTCTGTTTTCCCCTTGCCTGCGACATCCTCATAGGAAATCATGCGGTGATCCAGATAATCCAAGGCAATCTGATCCAGGCTGTGCGCTCTTTTGGCAGGATTCAACAGATAGGAGGCCAGCATGGTATCAAAGGCAACGCCTTTCAGGGTAACACCGTGCCGGAGCAGCACCATCCAGTCATACTTGATGTTCTGACCGATCTTCCGGATCTCTTCACTTTCCAGAACAAACCGCAACCGATCCAGAACAATGGAAACGGAAAGCTGTTGCGGTGCATTTTCATAGTCATGGGCAACCGGGATATACCAGGCCTCATTCTCCCGGAAGGAAAAGGAAAGGCCCACCAGTTTCGCTTTCATGGAGTTTATGGAAGTGGTTTCCGTATCCAGGGCAAAAATGGATTGTTTGCCAAGTTCCGATACCAACTGATCCAGCGCTTCTCTATCCAGCACCGGGAAATACTGTTTACCCGACAGATCGGTTTCCAAGGGAAAGACCTGCTGGAGCTGCCTGAACTCAAACTCCCTGAACAGTTCAGACAATGCCTTTTTATCCGGAGCCGGCAGCCGGAATTGATCCGGATCAAACGGAACCGGGACATTGGTGTCAATCGAGACCAGTTTTCGGCTCAGAAAAGCCTGTTCCCTGAAATGGATCAGATTCTCCTTCTGCTTCTGCTGCGGAATGGTTTCCACCTGCTCATAAAGCTGATCCATGCTGCCATACTTCTGGATAAGCGATATGGCTGTCTTGGGTCCAATCCCCGGAACCCCCGGAATATTATCGGAAGAATCACCGGAAAGCCCCATGATGTCGATTACCTTCCGGGGTTCAACGCCATGGGATTCCTGGATTGCCTGAATATCAATAATCTTGTCCTTCATGGGATCCCAGATATGGGAACGCTCCGTAACCAGTTGCATGAAATCCTTGTCCCCGGTCACCATGACAACGGAAAAACCTGCTTTTTCCGCAAGACCGGCGATCGTGCCGATCAGATCATCTGCTTCAAATCCTGTTTTCTGGATCACCGGTATGTTGAATCCTTCTGCAATCTTTTTAATACAGGGTATCTGGGCTGAAAGATCATCCGGCATGGGAGGGCGATTGGCTTTGTACGCCGGATAGATTTCATGACGGAAGGTAGGCCCTTTGACATCAAAAAACATGGCTGCATGTTCCGGTTGATGGGTATCCATCAGCTTCAGTAACATCTTGGTGAACCCGAATATGGCATTGGTAGGAAACCCTTTTGAGTTGGATAGATTCCGTATGGCGTGATAGGCACGATAGATATAAGCTGTTCCGTCTATCAGATAGATTGTTTTTTGCAGTTTCATGATTTCCTTTCCCGATGCAATTACCCTGTCCGGCAAATGATCTTGTATTGACGGAACATCAAAACAGGTTTATTTATTACAACCATGTTTTTTCATAGATTTAAGATCAATAGCATGGATATTCTAAAACAACAAGGCAGGAGCATCGCGTGAATCAGGGGAAAATTGTAACAGATGATGCGGAAATCAAAATCATTTTACAAAATGCCAAAACCATTGCCATTGTCGGCCTGAGTCCAAAACCTGCACGGGATTCAAACATGGTTGCACGATATCTCAAGGAAGAGGGGTACAGGATCATACCGGTACGGCCGGCGCAGAAAGAGATTCTTGGAGAAAAGGCTTATAAATCGCTGGATGAGATTCAGGAACCTGTGGATGTGATCATTCTTTTCCGGTCCAGCAATCAGATCATGCCGCATGCCAGGGAGGCGATACGATTGAAGCCGGATGTTTTCTGGATGCAATTGGATATAGAGAACAGGGAAGCGGCTGAAATTCTGACCGGCAAGGGTATCCATGTTGTAATGAACCGCTGTATCAAAGTTGAACATGAATTCCTCATCAGACAAACTGTCCTATAGAGAAAAGCGCAGACAGAGAAAACAGCGGCAGTGCCATTGTTGCACACGGCCGAACCATTTCTGCTGGTATTGCCGGTGCGGTTTTACAATCTGCCAGGAGTGTATGGAAGAAAATTTCTGGGGCATTTCCTGTAATGGCATCACATGGGAATGTCCGGACTGCGGCGGTCAGAATGGACTGGGAAACCAGTAATGTTTTCCTGCCTGCGATGATATGAAATAGAAATGAACCGATCCATCAAAAAAATAGCGTTCCGGATTCTGCTGCTTTTGATACTGGGTGCAGCCTGCACCTTACTCTATACCAGCAGCCGTCTTCTAAGATCCGAGAAGCTGAGTCTCCTGATTGAAAATCAGCTCAGCAAAAAATTGGGAATGACGGTCTCGATCAACCGAGCGGATCTGAATCTGTTGAAAGGCCTCCATGTTTCCCTGTCGGACTTCCGGATCGGAAAATCAGGTGAAGACCTGTTTATCAAGGCAGGCCGGATCGGAGTTGATCTTTCCCTGTTAAAACTTCTGTTTGGAGAGCTGGCCATTCAACACATTGATCTGGAATCACCGGAAATCCACCTGCTGTCTTTGAATCTGCTTGCCCTTGGAAAAGGGCCGGAAAGAAAACCTTCCATCCCCATCACAACCATCCATAATGGTACAATCCTCACCCGATTCAAAAACAAACCATATTCATTGACCCATATCAACGGTAATTTCAGTCATGACTATGCAAATTTGAACACCCGGTTTTTCAGTACCCAGCTTCAGTTTTTCGCCCGCCTTGTGGGAGAACACTGGTCCGGCCATGTCAAACTGGATGATTTCCCGCTGAAAGAACTGGATGAATCGATCCAGGGCCGTGTCGATATCAACATCGGATTTCAGGAAGCAAAAGAGTGTTTCCGGTTGATGACCGATATCTACTCAAAAAGCATCGGTTTTCCCGGCGGCGGAAAACCAGTTGAAGAGTTGGTGCTCAGGATCATATGCACTGTCGATGACCGTTCCATTCAGTTTTCCGACCTGGAATTAAAAACGGCAGATCTCTCTCTTTCCGGAACGGCCCAGATGCAGGGCCCTTTTCAAACCGATGCATACGGAAATACGCCCCTTACACTGGCGTTTCAATCCCCTTCTTTTGATTATGAGACAGCGGTTTCACACCTGCCTGTTGAATATCTGCCGGAATGGGCGATTCCCCTTTTTTTCCATCAGATCCAGGGTGGAAGCATCCGGATCAACAAATTCGGTTTTACCGGTCAACTGTCAGACCTGATCGACTCGGAACAGTTGTTTAAAGACCTTTACGTTGATGCAACCCTTTCCGATTTAAGCTATGGAACCGGGTACGGCCCTGAGCGGATTACCGGAATTTCCGGGACACTGAACATCATAGAAGGTGACCTCCTGATTCAAGGCCTTTCCGGGTATACGGATCAATCAAAACTGCAATGCGTGGATCTGATCCTTCCGGACCTCATGGCTCCTGATTTGAGAACCATTGTCAATGTTGATCTGGATATGCCTCTTGAGGAATTCCAATACCTCTGGAGAGCGGGAATGGAACCAAAGGTTGTTTATGATCTGCTCCAACCTCTTTCCCGTGTCAAAGGCGGAAATATCAAAGCGGATGTTACGGTACAGGATAAAGTACTTAACAACACCACGCAAATCAAAGGAACGGTTGCGCTGAATCAATGTGATTTCTTATGGGGGAAACGTCATATTGAAAAAATGTCCGGCACGGTGATTGCCAAAAATTTCGCCTCAACGATATTGGCCGATGTTTCCGGCAAATTGAACCAGCTTCCGATCCGGAAGTTTGCCCTCTCCCTGGCAGATGTGTTTACAACTCCACGATATCAGTTTTCCGTCCAGACGGATAAACTCCCCCCGATACCTGATTTCGATCTTTTGCCCGGAGCCTCGGTGGTTTTTACCGGATCCGGGGAAGATGCCGCATTTCAGGGAACCGCCAGACTCAGCACAAATGGGTTCCGGTTGTTTGGCAGCGATTATTCCTCCCCTACGGGAATCATTGAAGGCAGCGGCCTTTTCTCCGGAACACTCTGGCCTCAGGAAAACATCCATTTTCAAAAAATCAATGTGACCATGGACTCCGGCCGATTGGATCTTGAGTATCATGATGAAGATACCCGGGGGGTTTTGGCAATCAAGGGAGTCCTGAACCTCACTGCAAAAGACCGGAAAGGAAAAACCACCATAAAGAACATAAAGGGAGGGTTGGACTTAGGACTGGCCTGGGAAAACAATCGTCCATTGACCGGCCATGTCCAGTTGAAAAAAATTTCGGTCGTGCGGAATGATTCCAAAACGGTTTTATACGGGCCGGTCGAAATCACCGGAAATATTCTCTCCACAACCGGCCTGTCATTGCTGCATAATGACCTGAAAACCAGAATGACAGGTTCACTCTCTCTGAAAAAAAATACCCAATTTTTCACCGGTGAACTGTTTACCGATGGATTCTCCATCAGCAGCGAAGAAAGTGAATTGACCAACAGCAAACTCCCCGAATCCCTAACAGCCAATATTTATATTACTGCAACACAACCCAAAATTTATGAAATCCCTTTTGAAAAAGGGGAAGCCCGGCTGCAAATTGAAAAAGGCCTGATGCGTTTCAATGATATTCTGATTACCGGAGAATCCGGAAGAATAACCGGCAGCATGATCCGGGATACGGAACTGAAAACCGTAATGAATATTGATCTTGATCTGAACCGGAATGGCCTGAAAAATCTGTTCCGGAGTTTTGAACCGGACGAAACCATCATGGATGGAAATATGCGGCTCAGCGGCAATCTTCAGGGAACAACCGATTCCTTGAACGGCTATCTGACATTCAATGCAACCGATGGCTATACCTATCAATCCCCGCTGCTGTCCAACATATTTGCCTCCATGAACCTGTATAAAATATTCAAAACCCAGCAGATCGATATCCGGAAAAAACACTTTACCTACCATCAGATCTCTTCAGCTTTTACGATAAAAGACAGTGTCCTCTTCTTTGATGATTTCCTGATGGATAGCGATTCCATTCAATTCTCCGCTGTCGGGCAATACAGGATCAATGAAAAAGAGATTCAAGCCCACATCGGAGTCCAGCCCTTTGAGACCATTGACAAAGCCATAAGCGCAATCCCGATTGTCGGATGGCTTCTGACCGGAGATGGGGATGAACTCTTTGTGATCTGCCTTACCGCCGAAGGAAGTATCAAAGATCCTCACATCAGTCTGGCAACCAGCGATACAGTATCGAAACCCATGGCCAACGCATTGATGCGCATACTGAAACTGCCTGGAAAAATCATATCCAAACCCCAGGAGCTGCTCCGTGAATCGCAAAACAAATAACAAAAAGCATCCATCATCGGACAACTCCCTGGACCGGTTAAAAATTCTTTTTGAGTTTGCCCCGGATGCCTACTATTTGAATGATCTGGAAGGCCGATTCATAGACGGGAACAGAGCAGCAGAGCAATTAACCGGATTTAAAAAACATGAACTGATTGGAAAAAACTTTCTGGAACTGGATTTACTTCCGGATGAATATATTCCAAAAGCCATGGAACATCTGGAAAAAAATCTGGCTGGTCTTCCTTCGGGTCCGGATGAACTGGTTTTGATTAAAAAAGACAAAACAGAAATTGTCATTGAGGTAAGAACCTATCCGGTTACCATCAAGGGTAAAAATACGGTTCTTGGAATTGCAAGGGATGTGACAAAAAGAAAAGAGGTGGAGCAGGAGCTTCAAAAGGCTCATGATGAGCTTGAAAAACGGGTAAAGGATAGAACCAAAGAACTGGCCGATACAAATCAGAAGCTTGAAAACAAGACAAGGAACCTGGAAGAAACCAACACGGCCCTGAAAGTGTTATTAAAAAGAAGAGAGGCCGATAAGATTGAACTGGAAGAAAAGGTGCTGTTTAATGTTAAAGAGCTGATTCTTCCTTATCTGGAAAAAATAAAAGGAGGAAGGCCCGATGATCGGCAGAAACTGTTCATCGAGATTCTTGAATCCAACCTGAAAGATATTGTTGCCCCGTTCATCCGGGGAATCTCCTCCCGATTCCTGAGGCTCACTCCTATGGAAATCCAGGTGGCAAACCTGATCCAGCATGGAAAAACGACAAAAGAAATCGCGAACATTCAGAATCTGTCCCCGAAAACAATTGAATTCCATCGTGAAAATATCCGGAAAAAAACCGGCATTGCCAATAAAAAAATCAATTTACGAACCTACCTGAACACCATCCAATAACACCTGGTTTTACCCCGTAATTTATCCGGGTTATTTCAGGCTTGTATTTTCTTTCATATCCGATAGAAAATACTTATGCAGTCTCAAGGTAATTCATAACAGCAGAATATTTATCATGGAGTCGTGAACATGGCCAGCCCTTATTGGATCAAAACCCTTATTAACCGAACCTTCTCTCAACGATTTTTCTGGTCAAAGGTATCCAACCTTCCTGTCATCGGCAGGATGATTGAATACGCGCTTTTTGAGGATGATGAGATCATTTACCTTCCGCAAAAAAAAACCATCCCGGTTAACCAATCCATTGCCCATGAAGGGAATCTGGTTGTCCCCAGGGATGTTCTGGATCATTTCATTGAAAAGGCGAGTTTCCATTTTGTCATGAATTTCTGTATCTGCCGTGACTCTACAAAATGTCAAGATTACCCCATCGAACTTGGATGCCTGTTCCTGGGAGAAGCGGCAAAGGGGATCAATCCAAAATTCGGAAAAGCCGTCTCCAAAGAAGAAGCGGCCGATCACATCACCCGATGCCGTGATGCAGGGCTTGTTCATCTCATCGGCAGAAACAAACTGGATAAGGTATGGCTCAATGTAGGGCCTGGAGAAAAACTGCTTACCATCTGCAACTGCTGTCCTTGCTGCTGTCTCTGGAAAGTACTCCCGACAATCTCTCCAAGCATTCAATCCAAGGTACACCGGATGCCGGGAATAACGGTCAAGGTGACCGACAACTGTGTTGGATGCGGCACATGCAGCAAGGATATTTGCTTTGTGAATGCCATAACCATTGAAAACAACCGGGCCATCATCAGCGACAGGTGCAGAGGCTGCGGCAGATGCGTGGATGTCTGCCCCCAAAATGCCATTGAAATCACGGTGGATTCTCCGGACAAAATCGAAAATGCCATCCGGGGAATTTCAGAACTGGTTGATGTGACATAGATGACAGGCCAAAGGAAACCACATATGAAAAAAAAACTGCTCGGAGAAACCGATATCCTGACCCATATCACGGGCCTTGCAATGCAGCTTCTGTATGGCAGGGATGAAAAACTTCCCCGATTCCTCAGAAGGCTTCTTCTTTTCATTCCCGAAAGATTCAGTCACATTGCAAAGCTCTCTTTTCTTCACGACCGTCTACCGATTTTCGATCCTCAAAAAACCAATTATTCCGTGATACCGATAAACCAGAATATTGAGGGCGCGGAAAATATGACCCTTCCCATTGAGATCATCGACAGGCTCATTGACAGGAGCAGTGTGCGGGTGATCATGAAAAAATGCATATGCCGCCACAATTATGACTGTTCAAATTATCCGGATGATGTGGCCTGTTTGTTTCTCGGAGAATCCGCCCTTGAAACGCCCAAAAACTGGCAGATTATTGCGGACAAAGACCAGGCCAAACAACATGCAAGGAAGGCTGTTTCACTCGGCCTTGTCCCGATGGTCGGGAAAATTCGATTTGACAGCGACACCCTCGGGATCGTTGACCGGGGAAAGCTGATGACCATATGCTTCTGCTGTGAATGCTGCTGCCTGGGAAGATTTATGGCGCCCTTGCCTGCCCACCTTATGGACAGGCTGCAACATCCTGTTGAAGGAATGACCATCGAGGTAACGGATCAATGTATCGGGTGCGGAGAATGTATCGATGCATGTTATCTGAAGGCGATTGAAATTGTAAACGGCCGTGCCGTCAAAAAAGATATCTGTCGTCTTTGCGGCCGATGTGCTGCGCGATGCCCCCAGCAAGCCATAAAAATCAGATTAAAAAATCCGGATGTAGTGGATGATGTGGTAAACCGGCTTTTATCGGTTGTCGAAATATAATCCGGGGCCGGAACTTTTTCAGATCAGAAATAAAAAAAGGTCCATCCTGCATGGTATACAAAATGAACCCCTTTTCAGAAGCATGACTTATATCTGGTCTTTCAGTTTTTTTCCTGCTTTGAATTTTACAATATTGCGGGCATTGATTTTGATTGCTTCGCCTGTTTGTGGATTGCGGCCTTTTCTGGCTTTCCTGCGTACTTTTGAGAAGGTGCCGAATCCAACGAGTGTTACTTTCCCGTCTTTTTTCTTGAGTGTTTTTAAAATACCGTCCGTAAAAGAATTCAGTGCTGCGGCTGCAGCAACTTTCGAGATACCGGCATCATTTGCCATTTTTTCAACTAACTCAGCTTTTGTCATAGTGTTTTCCCCCTGTTAAAAGATTTAGTATTTGAAAAACCTTTATTGATGGGTCTTTACGGCAGGTTTTTACGTAAGTCAATAAAAAAATTAATATTATAGAAAAAAAAGCTATGGAAAAATTACGCGCAGAAAGCCGTCCAATGGTTTTCTTCCTGTAACCCCTTTACAATAAACCTTCCGCAGAGATCAGTTCCGCCAGAAAACTTCCAACGATCACCTTTGAGCGGGCTTTTACCGGTATCTGTCTTTTATCAGCCGTAACCCACAATTGAATTTTCGGATTTTTGCTCTTCCTGAATACGCCTCCGATATACTTTGTTTCCGGTTCGATTAAAAAGGTATCATATTTTTTCCCGGCCACCATGATGTTTTCGCGGCTCACAACTTTCATCCGGCCCAGCACATTTTTTTTCCCGTCGGTTACAGGCCGAACATGTACAGCATTTGTCCACATGGGTTTGAGACGTGAAAAAAAGAAAACAGACACCAGATCGAATGTTCCCGGAAGTACAGTGACCGGCATTCTTTTCTCGCCGTTTTCCGTACGCTGGACCAAAGATTTTTCCCAGTCAAAATGATATGTGATCAGCTTATTGTGGCGCCCTGAGATCCGGTTTTTAAAATACACAGAACGGGTAAGCTCCTTGTCTGTAAAAGCCTCGATCCTTGTGTGCACAGGGTAAACACGGTCAATAACCCCCTCTGTCTTGCCGCTCAACACAAAGTGAAGTGCCGGTTGATCCTTGATTTGCGCAAGGGGTAGAACTTCCAGCGTTGCGTGCCCGATCGGAATATCCCCCCAGGTGATTTTGAAAACAAACTTTTCACCTGGCTGGAAAGGCAGTTTTGTTTCTTCCGCAGCCCCAAATTGCGCAAAAAGAAATCCAAACAGAAAAACAAATATCAGATGTTTTGCCTGGTATGGCTTTTTCCTGAAAAATGTCATTTTTTGATTAACCGGCCGGCTTCCACTACCCGTTCAAACAGCTTCTCCAGATCGATGGTTAACAGTCTGCCATCTTTCACCAGAACCTTTCCGTTGACAATCACATCACGAACATCCGACCCTTTTGCAGCATACACAATGTGAGAGATCGGATGATACATGGGAACCAGATGCGGCTTCTGCATATCAAGGACAATCACATCCCCCATCTTCCCCTCTTCAAGAGATCCGGCCACCTTCCCCAAACCGATTGCCTCTGCTCCACCGGCTGTTGCCATATTCAAAACCGTCTGTGCATCCATTATGGTCGGATCCATGCGGTTTACCTTGTGGAGCTTTGCAGCAGAAGCCATCTCTTCAAACAGATCCAGATTATTATTACTGGCGGAACCATCTGTCCCAAGACCGACAGTCACGCCAAGTTTGATCAGTTCCGGTATCGGTGCGACTCCGGATGCAAGCTTCATATTGCTTTCCGGGTTATGTGCGACACTGGCTCCTCTGTCTGCAATCCGTTTCCGGTCATCTTCATCCACCCAGACTGAATGTACCAGCAGGGTTTTTGGACGCAACACACCGATGATATCGAGATATGCCACCGGAGAAACGCCATGTGCTTTCTTGATCTGATCATACTCCGACTTTGTTTCCGCCAGATGGATCTGAAAAAGAACCCCTCTGAAGGCGGCCTCGTTGCGGGATCGGACAAGCGTTTCCCTGGAACAGGTGTAAGGGGAGTGGCAAAAAATAGAAGGAGTGATCAGGGGGGTACGGCCTGACCACTTTTCAACGTACGATATGGCTGTGGCAATATTTTTCAATGGGTCCGGAACTCCGGGAGCAGGATAATCAATAACTCCCTGTCCTGCAACGCATCGGATGCCGGTCTCAAATACCGCCTCTGCCACCGAGTCCTCATAAAAATATCCATCACAACAGGTGGTTGTTCCGCTCAGAAGAAGTTCCGCACAGGAAAGAAGTGCGCCGATTCTTACGGTATCCGGTGTGATATGGGCTGCCTCTGCCGGAAAGATGTAATCGTTCAGCCAGGTCATCAAAGGGATGTCATCTGCCAATCCCCTGAAAAGAGACATGGGCAGATGGGTATGGGCATTCACCAGGCCCGGCATCACTACACAACCTGTTGCATCGATGGTCTCTTTGGCTGTCCAGGAACTCAGATCTTCCGTAGATCCGACCGCAGCAATCCTGCCCTGTTTTATGACAACGCCGCCTTTGTCCAGGATATCCCCAACTGCATTGCAGGTTATCACCACTCCATTCTGTATCTTGATGTCAGCATCCTTATTCAGCATCCAATCCCTCCAGAATTATAGAAAGAATCGCTTCCAGTTTTTTTGCGGATTTTCCGGCAACCTGAATAACCGCTTCCATGGTTGTCGGCTCGGGATGGTCTGGTTTGTTTATATTGGTAATAATGGAAACTCCCAGAATCCTCATCTGTGCATGCACGGCGGCAATGGCTTCCATAATGGTTGAAAAGCCCACCGCATCCGCTCCGATACGCTGAAGATAACGGTTTTCAGAGGGTGTTTCAAGAGACGGCCCCTTCAGCCCTGCATAAATGCCCTGCTTCACTTCAACGCCGGAGAACGCACCGGCTTCCACTGCTTTTCCGGCCAGGCCTGAATCATAGACTTGACACATATCCGGAAACCGTATCCCCCAGTCATCATGGTTCGGCCCGACAAGTGGATTCTCGCCGGTCAAATTGATATGATCTTTAATGACCATGATATCCCCTGCTTTAAACGATGGATTCAGTCCGCCCGCTGCATTGGAAATGATCAGGGTTTTTATCTTCAACATCTGTAAAACCCGGATCGGAAAGCTGACCTCACGGGGAGAATATCCTTCATACAGATGAAACCGCCCTTGCAGAATCAGAACCGGCTTTCCGCCTAATATTCCACGGAGCAGCCTTCCCGGATGGCTTTCCACAGTAGGCATGGGGAAACCGGGTATCTCCTGATAGGATACCGAATCCGGATTTTTAACAGATGATACGATCTCTCCGAGTCCGGTGCCGGTTATAATCGCTATTTCCGGACAATCGTTCCATTTGGTTTGAATGAATCCGGCCGCACGTATAACTTTCTTTTCATAATCGGACATGATCCTTCCCCTCCCTGGCATTGATACTGTTGTTTATATCAAAAATCAAAATGAACTCAATATGTGATTGAGCATCATCCATCAAATTCAGGTTTTATCTTTCTCCGGAACTGTGCTACAAGCTGGCCTGCGATAAAATTAGTTTTTTTCCGTTTCATCAGAAAAAAACCATAACCTTTGCATTCGTGAATATTGCCACCATCCACGGTGCATCCAAAAAAAGAACAAGCCCATGAAATGGATTGAAGTAAAAGTGATTTTTGAATCCTCCTCCCCGGAACCGGCACAAGATTTGATCTCCATGATCTTTTATGAATTCGGCCTGAAAGGGGTCAGTCTGGAAGAACCTGGTATGGAGCCGGAAGAGGGCTGGGGTGACAATGCGGTTGATCAGCCGGCCCATTATTCCGTATCCGGTTTTTTTCCTGCCGAAGAACTGCCGGATTCCAGAAAAGCCGATTTACTGGAAAAACTTTCCCTGCTGGAGAAGCAGAATAAAATTTTATCCAGGGTGCTGTATCGGGAAATGGACGAGGAGGATTGGGCGGAATCCTGGAAAGAATATTTCTGGCCGGAAAAAATAACCGATATGATTGTGGTAAAGCCAACCTGGCGGGAATACAAATCAACAGGCCGGGAAATCATCATTGAAATTGATCCGGGAATGGCTTTTGGAACAGGCACCCATCCCACGACAGCTTTATGCGTCCAGATGATTGAGAAATACCTGAAACCCGGTGATACCTTTCTGGATATCGGGACTGGCTCCGGTATTCTGATGGTTGCCGCAGCCAAGCTGGGAGCAAAACCAGTCTGGGGAATCGATAATGACAGGGTTGCCGTCAAGGTTGCGGAAGATAACCTGCTCCTGAATAAGATCAGAAAGCCGGACTTTCACCTGGCACACGGAAACCTGATCGATACCATTGACCGGCCTTTCCGGGTAATCACCGCCAACATCCTTTCTGAGGTAATCCTTACGCTTCTGGATCACGTTACACAGGCTATGGATGAAGAAGGTCTCCTGATCTGCTCCGGAATCATCGTGGAAAATGCAGAAGCCGTCATCACCAAAATGAAATCCATCGGGCTGGATGTTCTGGAATGCCGGGAAAAGGAAAAATGGGTTGCCATTGCAGGCCGTCTTTCAAGGTAACCCCCAGTTTGGAATATAATTTTCTTTTTTATCAAAAAATGAAATTTTTATTCTTGAAATACATTTTATTCTGCCTTATGGATTCCAATTGATTCTTGTTTGAAGGAGAAATACCATGCCCATCAGCCATTCATTTTATAACCGCCTTTCCCGGAGCCTGCCCAGGATTGTCGAGCATTATGGAACCCCTTTTCACATATATGATGAGGTTGGAATCCGGGAAACCGGTCAACTCCTGATCAAACAGTTTTCAGCTATCCCCGGATTCCAGGAATACTTTGCCGTAAAAGCCCTGCCCAATCCGGAAATTCTGAGAATCATGAAAAGCATGGGATTCGGATTTGATTGCAGTTCAATCGCAGAACTGATCCTCAGCCGGAACACCGGGGCCATAGGCGAGGAACTCATGTTCACTTCCAACAACACCTGCCGTGAGGAATTTCTTTTCGCCTGCAAGGACGGCGGCAGCATCCTGAACCTGGATGATATTACACTGATCTCAAAACTGACCGAAATCCCGGAACAGATAAGCTTTCGATACAATCCAGGCTCGCGCAGAACCGGAAATTCAATTATCGGCAATCCGGAAGAGGCAAAATACGGCGTCCATCATGATCAGATCGTGGAAGCGTATCAAACCATGATAAACCTTGGTTCAAAACGCTTCGGGCTTCATACCATGCTGGCATCCAATGAACGGAACTATGTCTATATGGTTGAAACAGCCATCATGCTTCTTGAGCTGGCGGAATCCATATCCAGGGAACTTTCTATCCAATTTGAGTTCATCAATATCGGTGGCGGGTTTGGGATTCCCTATAAACCGGAAGATGCCCCGCTCGACATGATCCGGATGGCCTCTGAAATCACACAGGCTTTTATCCGGTTCAAGGAGAAAAACGGCTATATGCCGAAACTCTATATTGAGAGCGGCCGATATATGACCGGTCCCCATGGTGCGCTGGTGGTTACCGCAATCAATGAAAAAAGTACATACCGGAAATATATCGGCGTCGATGCATGCATGTCCGCACTCATGCGTCCAGCCTTATATGGCGCCTATCATGAAATCACGGTTTTTGGAAAAGAGACGTCCAAAAAATCCATGATCGCGGATGTGGTCGGATCTTTGTGCGAGAATAACGACAAATTTGCTATCCAGAGGCCTCTTCCGGAGATTCACACCGGAGATCTTCTCATTATCCACGATACCGGAGCCCACGGCCATGCAATGGGATTCAACTACAACGGCAAACTTCGGCCCAAGGAGCTGCTTCTCAGACAGGATGGTGATGTTGAGCTGATCCGCAGGGAAGAAACCATTGCCGACCATTTTGCGACACTCGAATTTAAAAAAGATATTTTGACCCTGTAACTCCGGACTGATAAAAACAGGGTATTTTGAAATCAGCTTTCAACCTTTTCACAGGGCACCCATGGATCTCTGGAACTCTTTTTCCCAATCCAATACAGCACCGGCATTTCTGGATCTGTCCTGCGATGCCCCCTGCACCGGCAATACATGGAAAGTCATCATTGCGGATGATGAAATGGAAACCCACCATGTAACCCGGATGGTTCTCCAGAACTATTCGTTCGAAGGGAAAAAACTCTGTTTCCTGAGCGCCTATTCCGGTGAGGAGACCAAAAAACTTCTTCGTCAGCACCCGGATACGGCAATTCTCCTGCTGGACGTGGTAATGGAGAAGGATAATGCAGGGCTGGACGTGGTGAAATACATCCGGGACGAATTAAACAACCGGCTGATTCAGATTATCCTGCGAACCGGTCATTCCGGATATGCACCTGAAAACACAGTCACTGTGGAATATGGCATCAATGATTACAAATCCAAAGTTGAACTGACATCCCAGAAGCTGTTCACCTCGATAACCACTTTGCTTCGATCTTACTGCCTTTCTTTCCGTTACAACAAGCTCAATCAAACACTGGCCGCTGAACTGGAAAAAAGACAACAGGTGGAAATCGAATTACAAATGGCAAGGACAACCCTCGAACAAAGGGTTGAAGACAGAACCCATGCGATGGAAGAGGCAAACCGCCTGTTAAAGCAAGAAATTAAAGCACGCACCCTTGCTGAAGAATCTCTCCGCAGAAGCGATGAAATGACCCGAACATTGCTGAATGCAACCATCGATATCGCCTTTCTGATTTCACCGGACGGTCTGATTTTATCCATCAACGAGACGGCTGCAAAACTGTTTAATACCAATATCGGTGAGTTTTCAAAAGACTCTTTATATAATTTTTTCTCCCCCGGAAACGCCCGATCCCTGAAAAAGAGACTGGATCAGGTCATCCAGTCCGGAGATCCGGCCCGTTTTGAAGAGGTGCTGAAAGATAAAATCTTTGAGGTACGGATCTTTCCGGTCTTTGGAGAAGATACCACTATTGAAAAACTGGCCATTTATGCCCTTGACATCACAGATAAAAAACAGGCAGAAGTCAGAATCCACAACCTCACCTATGATTTGATCAAAGCCCAGGAAAATGAAAGAAAAAGAATTGCCCGTGATCTTCATGACCGTGTTGCCCAGGATCTGTCAACATCAAGGATTATTTGCGAGACCTTGTTCGATCCTCACCCGGATGTTCCGGATGAAATCCGATATAGAGCGGCAAGGCTATCCGGTATGCTTCAAAAAACCATCCGGAATATCCGGGATATTGCCTATGATCTCAGGCCGCCGATACTCGATCAACTGGGTCTGGTGAAAACCGTTTTCCGGTATTGCGAAGAATTCTCTGAAACCGAAAAGATCCCCATTGATTTTCATTCAGCAGGTGTTGACAACCTGAAACTGGAAGCGGATATGGAAATCCATCTTTACAGACTCATACAGGAGGCCCTGAATAATATACGAAAACATGCAAAAGCAACCCAAGTCAGAATCAACATGGTGGCTTCATTTCCCAATCTGCTTCTTCGGATAACCGATAATGGAATTGGTTTTGATGCCAATAAACACAATACAACGGAAGTGAACCGGAAACATATGGGGTTGAGAAGCATGGAAGAGCGTGTTATGTTACTGAACGGAAATCTGGATATTCAGTC